>NZ_JAAGPO010000011.1:0-109680 GCF_017104825.1 Burkholderia sp. Ac-20345
TCCCGGGCGCCCGCCGGTGCGCGGCCCGCGGGGACCGCTGCCGCCCGGGCGCGAGCCGCCCGTGTCGAGCTGGATCGTGGAAATCGCGCGCTTGTAGATGCCTTGCAGACCCACGGGGGTGCGCAGCATCACCAGGTACTGGTCGAACGACTCGATACACCCCGTCAGACGAATGCCGTTGACGAGATAGATTTCAACGCGCTTACGTTCCTTGCGCGCCGAATTGATGAAGTCGTTTTGCGGATGGGATTCTGCGGGATTGGCCATTGAGGTGCGGCAGGAGCCTGCGTCAGAGAATATGTTGTGCGTGTGTGTGGCGTGTTCGTCCACAAGGTGTTTGGCGGGATTCTACCCTGTTCGATCGGGGAGCGCGCAGTCGTGATTGTGTCGAACCGTAACCCACTATAGACGTTCCAGCGCATTTTCGCGATTCGGCCGAACGGCTAACGCCATTTCGTTACGCCGCGTTACGACTCTCGCAATGCCGTATCACCTGGGTTCGCAGGTGGCGCTTACATTCGTTGCGCGAGCCGGGCGGGCCGGTATATCAGGGATTCAGAACATGAACAAGAGACGATGGGCAGGGTGGGTCGGGGGCGTGGCGTTGCTGGCTTCCGGCAGTGCGATGGCGGGGCATGTCGACCTGTCGGTCGGCATCGGCGTACCGGTCGCGCCGGTCTATGTCGAGCCGGCTCCGGTCTATGTGGCGCCGCAACCGGCCGTGGTCGCCTATCCAGGCTACGGATACGGCTATTACGGCGATGACGACGACGATCGCTATCGCAAGTGGCGCAAGCACTATTACAAGCATTGGCACCGCCACCACGGCGACGACGATGACGATTGAGCCCGAGGCCAGCCCCGCCGGCGCGCATCAGAACGCGTAGTCGGGGTTTTTCGGGTCGAATGCGGTGTCGTCGAGCGTCGCCGGCGCGATCTTCTCGATGACGATCCGCTCGAAGATCTTGCCGTCGTTGTCATAGGACTCGACGGCCCGGAAATAGGGCGCGTGCAGGTCGAGCCCGAGCACTTCCTTCTTCGCGTAGAACTGCGGCCGGCCGGTCGGCGTTTCGTAGGTGAGCGCAACGACGCGCACGCCGTTGATCGTCCTGGCCTCCACATCGGTCGGCCGCTGCACGCCGGCTTCCAGGTATTTCTTCCCTTCGGTCAGGTACAGGTTCGTGATGAACTCGGTGCCGAGATCCTTTACCTGGTGATTCGACTGCGCGCGCGCGAGTGCGCCGTCGAGTGCCGTCCACAGCGGAATCTTGCCGAGCAGGCCGCCGAGGTGGCCGTACATCTCGTCCTTGCGCTGCGTCGTGTCGTAGATCGTCTCCTGTCCGGCATGCGCACCGCCCGGCAGCCATTTCGCGTAGACGCGCAGCGGCTCGCGGGTGGTCTTCACGAGCATGCGGTCGGGCGTATCGGACCATTTTCCGCTGATGCGCTCCTGGCGCACCATCGTGAACTGGTACGACGGATAGCCGTTGGGACCGTTCCGGATATAGAGCGGTACGGCGAGCGGATCGAGTGCCTTGAAGAGCGCCGAGAGTGTCGCGTCATCGAGTTGCGCGAGCGTGCCGCGCTGCGCGGCCGTGCGCAGCCAGCGCGCCTGCTGCGCAACCGGCTCGCGCGTCAGTTTCGCGAGATCCGCCGGCAGCGCGACGCCGGTTGCCGCGCTCGCGGCGTCGGCCGTTTCCTGTGCATGCAGGCCCGCTTGTGCGAGCGACAACAGGCACGCGACTGCCACGGCGGCGGCATGCCGCGCGTGGCGCTTGTTTCCTTCGTTCATCGACGGCGTCTCCCGGGGCGATGGATCGTTCAGCCTTGCTTCGCGGCCTTGAGTTTGGCGAGCTCCTCGTCGCGCAGCGCGCGGCGCAGGATCTTGCCGACGTTCGTCTGCGGCAGCGCGTCGCGGAACTCGACGAATTTCGGCATCTTGTAGCCGGTCAGGTTCTTGCGGCAGTGCGCGAGCACGTCGTCGACCGTCAGCGACGGGTCGCGGCGCACGACGAACACCTTGATCCGTTCGCCCTGTACCTCGTCAGGAATGCCGATCGCCGCGGCTTCGCTGATGCCCGGATGCATCACCAGCACTTCCTCGATCTCGTTCGGATACACGTTGAAGCCCGATACGAGGATCATGTCCTTCTTGCGGTCGATCAGGCGGATGAAGCCGCGTTCGTCCATCACGCCGATGTCGCCGGTGCCGAGCCAGCCGTCGGCGTCGATCACCTTGGCCGTCTCGTCGGGGCGCTGCCAGTAGCCGCGCATCACCTGCGGACCGTGTACGCACAGCTCGCCCGGTTCGCCGATGGGCGCCCAGGTGCCGTCCTCGCGGCGAAAGCGCACGACGGTGGACGGCGCGGGCAGGCCGATCGAACCGCTGAACGCGGCCATGTCGTTCAGGTCCACGGGGTTCATCGTGACGATCGGCGAGCATTCGGTCAGGCCGTAGCCTTCGACGACCGGCCGGCCCGTCACCTGCTGGAAGCGTTCCGCGACCGCGCGATGCATCGCCATCCCGCCGGCCATCGCGAGCTTCAGCTTCGAGAAATCGCGCTTGCGGAATTCCTCGTTGTCGAGGAACGCGTTGTACAGCGTGTTGATGCCGGTGATCCCGGTGAACGTCTCGTTGCGGATGATCTTCATCACCATCGTCATGTCGCGCGGGTTCGCGATCAGGATGTTGCGCCCGCCGAGCCCCATGAAGATGAATGCGTTCACCGTCAGCGAATAGATGTGATACAGCGGCAGCGGCGTGAGCACGGTTTCGACGTCGCCCGAGACCTGGTCGGCGATCCAGGCCTTCGCCTGCAGCAGGTTCGCGATCAGGTTGCCGTGCGTGAGCATCGCGCCTTTCGCGACGCCGGTCGTGCCGCCCGTGTATTGCAGGAACGCGAGGTCGTCGCGCGTGATCTGCACGAGCTGCGGCTTGCCACGCGCACCGAGCGCGAGGGCGGAGCGCAACCGGGTGGCCTGCGGCAGGTGGTAGGCCGGCACGAGCTTTTTCACATGCTTCAGCACGAAATTGATCAGGCGTCCTTTCGCATTGAAACCGTCGGCGAGCAGGTCGCCGAGCGCGGTGACGACGATGTTCTTCACCTGCGTTTCCGGCAGCGCGTCCTGCAGCGTGCGCGCGAAATTCTCGAACACGACGATCGTCTGCGCGCCGCTGTCCTTCAGCTGGTGCGCGAGTTCGCGCACGGTGTAGAGCGGATTCACGTTGACGACGATCGCGCCGGCCTTCAGCGTGCCGAACAGCGCGACCGGATACTGGAACGTGTTCGGCAACATGATCGCGACGCGGTCGCCGGGCTTGACCCCGATGCTTTGCAGGTACGACGCGAACGCATCGACTTTCTGCGCGAGCGTGCGGTAGGTCATCGATGCGCCTGCGCTCACATAGGCGACGCGCTCGGCGAAGCGGCTCGTGCATTCGTCGAAGAACTGCACGAGCGATGCGTATTGCGTGACGTCGATGTCGTGCGGGACGCCGGGCGGGTATGACGCGTACCAGATGCCGTCGGTGTTCGGCGGAACCTGGGCCGCTGCGGTTGCTGCGGAAGATGACATGACGTGTCTCCGGTGTTTGCGCTCGGCGAGGGCGGGCGCTTCAGCGCCGGCCCGTGCCCCGTGCCGCACGGTCGATCGACGGGGCGCCTCGACGCTCCGCATGACCGCGCGTTTCAATCAAATCGTGAACAGGAAGCCGCGCGTGGCCTCGCGCGCTCAGTTCGTGGAATGCAGCGTCGCCGTATCGGCGGTGGTCGCCCCCGACTGCGGCAGCCCGAATGCTTCGCTTGCGCCTGCATCGTCGAGCACGGCCGCGAAGATCGACAGTTGCGCGCTGTCGGGCATCGGCGCTTTCAGCGCGGCGACGATCAGCGACGACAGGCGCGCGATCATCTGCACGTCGTTCATCGTGCGGCCCTGCGAAAACTCGTCGATCAGGCTTTCCGTTTCGGCGCCCGCGAGCGCGCCGGACAGCGCGCCGATCGCGAAGTGCAGCCGCCAGCCAAGCTCCGTGCGCGGCAGGTGCGGCAATGCGCGCTGGAACGCGTCGAAGAAGCGGCCCGCGACGCTCGCGTAGTGCGCGGTCAGGAAGTTGCGCACGAACGGCGACGGATCGGTGTACGCACGGCCGATCAGCCGCAGGAACCCGGGCCCGCCGCGTTCGGGATTGCGCGACGCCTTCAACGCGGGGATGAACATCGCGCCGAGCACGTGCTCGCAGGTGATGTGGGTGCCGAGTTGCGCATCGAAGCGGTCGAGGATGCCGAGGCGTTCCTGGTTGAGCTGGTCGAGCCGGCGCGACAGCATCGCGTGGATCAGCGCTTCCTTGCTGCCGAAGTGGTAGTTGACCGCGGCGAGGTTGACCGCCGCGCGCGAGGTGATCTGGCGCATCGACATCGCCTCGAAGCCATGCTCGATGAACAGATCCTCGGCCGCATCGAGGATGCGTGCCTTCGTCCCGCCGGTCTGCCGAGTGCCGGATGACCGCGCCCCGGACGGCCGTCCCGCGGATGGCCGCCCCTCCTGACTTACTGCCATGTCCCGCCTCCCATGCCGGTCGCCCGGCCGCGAACTGGTGATTTGTTTGTCTGATTCAAACAGTCGTTTTTATTAAGATAAAAAATCGCGGACGGAGCGGGCAAGCGGGGAATCTGGACAAATTCCTCTAGTTCGATGTGCGAATGCGGAAAGTATCGCGCGTGCCCTCGACAGGACGGGGCACGCGCGATGATGCAGTGCGGCAATGCGCGGGTTCAGCCGACCGTGCTACGCGTATTGACCGATTGCGTCATGTCGATGCCGCGCCGCTCGCGGCTGAACAGGATCAACACGGCGATCACGACGGCGACGATGCCTGCCACGAGCGCGAGCGCGAAGCTGTAATTGTTGTTGTGCGAAACGGCGAGCGAGGCCTGCATCGTCGCGTTGCCCGACGCGAGCAGGTTGCCGAGCTGGTAGACGACGCCGGGGAAGGTCGCGCGGATCTCGTCGGGCGAGATTTCGTTCAGGTGAACCGGGATCACGCCCCATGCACCCTGCACCGAGATCTGCATCAGGAACGCACCCGCGGCGAGGGCGACCGGGCCGCTCGAGAACGCCCACAGCGGCAGCACGGGCAGGGCGATCAACGCTGCGATGAAGACGGCACGACGCCGGCCGATCCGCTCGGAGATCGCACCGAACGACAGGCCGCCGACGATGGCACCGATGTTCAGCACGATCGTGATCCACGACACGGTATGCGGATCGAAGTGATGCTGTTCGCGCAGGAACGTCGGATACAGATCCTGCGTGCCGTGCGAGAAGAAGTTGAACGCGGTCATCAGCACGATCGCGTAGATCGTGAGCTTCCAGTTCTGCTGCAGCGTGGTGCCGAGGCTCGGGCGCGGGCGCTTCTCCATCTGCTTCCACGCCGGCGATTCGGGCACGTGAGCGCGCACGTACAGCACGAGCAGCGCAGGCAGCACGCCGACCATGAACATCCCGCGCCAGCCGATGTACTGGTAGAACAGGCCGAACACGACGGACGCGAGCAGGTAGCCGCTCGGATAGCCGGCCTGCAGCAGCCCCGACACGAAGCCGCGCGCATGGGTCGGCACCGTTTCCATCGTCAGCGCGGAGCCCACACCCCATTCGCCGCCCATCGCGACGCCGAACAATGCGCGCAGCACGAGCAGCGCGGTCAGGCTCGGCGCGAAACCCGACGCGAGTTCGAGCAGCGAGTAGCACGCGATGTTGACCATCAGCGTCGGACGGCGGCCGAAGCGATCGGCGAGCCGGCCGAAGATCAGCGCGCCGAGCGGACGCATCGCAAGCGTCAATGTGAGCGCGAACGCGACGGCAGGGATCGTCGACCCGAATTCGGCGGCGATGTCCTTCAGCACGAAGACCATCAGGAAGAAATCGAACGCATCGAGTGTCCAGCCCAGGTAGGCGGCGATCGTGACGTTGCGTTGTTCGCGGGTCCAGCTCATGTCCGAGGTCTCCTCGTTGGCTTGCGCGCTCACGATGTGCATGCGGATGCCGGCCCGGCTTGCGCGCGGTGCGGGGGCATTGGTCGAGTGTAGGCCGAGGCGCCGCGCGATGTGGGGCGCGATACCGTCGAATCGGGAATAATCCCTAGGAAATGAACTGTTTCGGAAATGGAAATGGCGTCGCGCGCAACCGGCGACGGGCATCTGTATCATTCCGGAAGGCTGTTTGTAGCTGTTTTGTAATGCGCTCGATGCGCATCGTCACCGAATCAGGAGTCCCGATGACCGAATGTTCCGCCGCCACGCTTCCCGTGCTCGAAACCGCCCGGCTGTGGCTGCGTCCGCGCGTGCTCGCCGATCTCGACGCGTGCCTCGCGATGGATCGCGATCCCGAGGTCACGCGGCACATCGCGGGCCCGTGGCACGATCCCGTCGAGCACCGGCGCTTCGTCACGCACCGAATCACGTGCGACTATCCGCCGGGCCTCGGCTACTGGTCGATCTTCGAGAAGGCCGTGCCCGACGCGTTCATCGGCTGGATCCTGCTGATTCCCGATTATGTGGACGGCGCGCACGACGTCGAGATCGGCTGGCGGCTGGTGCGTTCGACCTGGGGGCGCGGCATCGCGAGCGAAGCCGCGGCAGCCGTCGTGCGTCACGCCTTCGACACCGTGCGCCTGCCGCGCGTGATCGCCGATATCGCGGAGGCCAACGGCGGCTCGCTGAATGTCGCGCGCAAGCTCGGGATGCGTCGCGTGAGCGTCGTGCACGATGGCATTCCTTACATTCGTCATCGTCTCGAACGCAACGATCTGCGCGCGTAGCGCGGCGCCGTGCGAGCGCTGGCCGTTGGGCGGTTGTCAGAGATCGTCAACCGGATGCGTATCGAGGTCATGACGTATTAACGGCTTCCGTGATCAGGAGTATCGTTGCCGGAATTTCGCAACATGGGGTACGACCATGGCTCTCGGCAACGATGTTCATCTGATTCCCGTCAAGCTGGAAGAACTGCGTCCCACGCAGATGACGGTCGGCTATCGCGAAGTCAAGGCGAAGCGCAAGCACTGGAAGGGGCTCAGCAAGCGCGCGCGCAAGGCCGCGATCGAATCGCACTGGTTCCCGGCCGTGCTCGGCCCGGACGGGCTGCACTACATCACCGATCACCACCACCTCGGCCTCGCGTTGATCGAGGAAGGGGAGACGCGCGTGAACGCGATGCTGCTGAAGGATCTGTCGTGGCTCGACGACACGATCTTCTGGCGGATGATGGAACACAACCAGTGGGTGCATCCGTTCGGCGCGGACGGTACGCGCCGCGACTACGCGAATCTGCCGAAGGCGCTGACGGGGCTCGTGGACGATCCGTACCGCAGCCTGGCCGGCGAGCTGCGCACGGCGGGCGGCTATGCGAAGGACGCGACACCGTTCAGCGAATTCCTGTGGGCCGATTACTTGCGCCAGCACGTGTCGCTCGACCAGATCCGCAAGAACTTCGCGAAGGCGCTCGACGTCGCACTGCATCGCGCGCATGAGCAGGATGCACGCTATCTGCCCGGCTGGTCGGGCGTCATCGCCGTCAAGCCCTGACCCCCTCATGACGACCGCCCCGATCCGCCCGGATGCCGGCCCGCAGCATGCCGACCATTTCGCCGTGCTCGACGCGGCCTCGCCGCCGCCCAAGCGACGCATCGGCCTCGATGCGCTGGCCGGCCTGTCGATCGCGGGCCTGCTGATACCCGAGGCGGTCGCGTACGCGGGGCTGGCCAATCTGCCGCCGCAGGCTGGTCTCATCGCGTTGCTGTCAGGGCTCGTCGTCTATGCACTCACGGGCAGCAGCCGTTTCGCGATCGTGTCGTCGACGTCGTCGTCGGCCGCCGTGCTCGCGGCGACCGTGCTCGCGGAGTCGGGGATGGCGCTTGCCGCGCAGCTCGCGCTCGCGGCGGCGCTCGTCGCGATGACGGGCGTGCTGTTCATCCTGGCGGGCGCCGCGCGGCTCGGCGGCATGTCGGATTTCGTCGCGCGGCCGGTGCTGCGCGGCTTCACGTTCGGCCTCGCGCTGACGATCGTCATCAAGCAGTTGCCGAAGATTCTCGCGATTTCCGTGCAGCACAGCGATGCACCGCATGTCGCGCTCGATCTCGTCACCGGCGCGCCTCATGCGAATCTCGCGAGCGCGGTGGTCGGTGCGACCGCACTGGCATTGCTGTTCGTGCTCGGGCGGAGCTCGCGCGTGCCCGCGACGCTCGTGGTGATCGTGCTGTCGATCGCGGCCGGCTATGCGATCGACTGGCAGCGATACGGGATCGCGATCGTCGGCCATATCGATTTCAAGCATATCGAGTTCGGCCTGCCGACCCTCGACCGCAATGCGTGGATGCAGACCATCGAGCTTGCATTCGCACTGATGCTGATCCTGTACGCGGAATCGTACGGATCGATCCGCAACTTCGCACTGAAGCATGGCGACAGCGTGTCGCCGAATCGCGACCTCGTCGCGCTCGGGTGCGCGAATCTCGTGTCGGGCCTGCTGCACGGGATGCCGGTCGGTGCGGGCTATTCGGCGACTTCGGCGAACGAAGCGGCTGGCGCGCAGTCGCGCTTTGCCGGCCTGTGGGCAGCGGGCGTGGTCGCGCTGATCGTGTGGCTGCTGCTGCCGCAGCTCGCCCGCACGCCGGAACCCGTGCTCGCGGCGATCGTGATCTTCGCGGTCAGCCACTCGCTGCATCCGTCCGTTTTCCGCCCGTATTGGGCCTGGCATCGCGACCGGCTCGTCGTGATCGCCGCGCTGCTCGCGGTGCTCGTGCTCGGCGTGCTGCACGGGCTGCTCGCGGCTATCGGTGTGAGCCTGCTGCTGACGCTGCGCAAGCTGTCCGAGCCGAACGTCAGCGTGCTCGGCAGGCTGCGCGACAGTCACGATTTCGTCGACGTGGCGAGCCATGCCGACGCGAAGCCGGTGCCGGGCGTGCTGATCGTGCGGCCCGAGGCGCAACTGTTCTTCGCGAATGCGGACCGGATGCTGAACCGCGTGCGTGTGCTGATGAAGGCCGCGCCGGACGCGCATACCGTGATGCTGAGCCTCGAGGAAACGCCGGATGTCGACAGCACGACGATCGAATCGTTGCGCACGTTTGCCGCCGAATGCACGGCGCGCGGGTTGCAGTTCGCGATCGTGCGGCTCAAGGTGCACGCGCTGCATGCGTTGCGCCGCGCGGCCGACGATACGCTGCATGACGACGCGATGTCCGAGCTGAGCGTCGACGAGAGCCTGCAACTGCTGCAGGCCGGGCTGCCACCGGACGGCAGCGGCGGAACGACCGCCGCTTGACGGTGCGGCGCGGGGGCGGCGCGCCGGCGGGTGCTATTGCGAAACCACGGCGTCGGCCGAGCGAGCGATCATGTCGGTCACTTCGTCCGCCGTCGGCGCATAGGCGCCTGCGTGTGCACAGGCGACGGCCGCACAGGCGGCTGCGTAGCGCAGATGCTCCGCGGCCGATGCATCGGGACGCGTGAGCTGGCTCGCGAGCCAGCCGCCGATGCTCGCATCGCCGCAGCCGACGGTGTCGGCAACCTCGGTCGGGAACGCGGGCTGGAACAGCACGGTATCGCGATGCAGGAGCTGCATGCCGGCGGCGCCGCGCGTGACGAGCATCGTCGCGTCGGGTGCCCATGCGCGCAGTTGCGCGAGCGCGGCGGCTTCATCGAGTTCGGGAAACAGCCCGCGCAGATCCTCGTCGGACACCTTGATCCAGTCTGCGAGCCCGGCCAGCCGGCGCAGCGTGTCGCGATACGACGGCGCGGCCATCGGCGCACGGAAGTTCGGGTCGAACGAGATTCGCTTGCCGGCCGCCCGCGCGGCTTGCGCCACTTCGATCAGGCGTGCCGCGAGCGGCTCGCGTACGACGCCGAGCGAACCGACGTGCACGATCTCGGCCGCGTCGAGTGCGCCGGCGGGCAGGTCCGCCGGATCGAACGCGAGATCGGCGCTGTTCTCGCCGATGAAGAAATAGTGGGGCGGCTGCTTCGACACCACCATTGCGAGCAGCGGCGCGCGATCGACCTGCCGGATGAAGCGCAGGTCGAGCCCCGCATCGGCGCTCTTGCGCATCAGCTCGTCGCCGAAAGTGTCGCGGCTGACCGTGCCGGCGAAGGCCGTCTGCACGCCGAGCCGCGCACCGACGCGCGCGACGTTCCAGCATGAGCCGCCGGCGACGCTGTGCCAGTGCTGCGCGTCGTCGCGGATGAAGTCGGTCAATGCTTCGCCGAATACGATCAGGCGGGGAAACGTCGTCGTCATGTCGAAACCTTGTGCCGCGGCGTTGTGCGCGGCCATGCAGCGGTTGATACGAAAAGGTGGGCAGGGCGGGCCGTCGCGCGTTGCGACGCGGCCCGGCACTGCCCGGTCGTGCGGGCGGACGGGCGGCGTGATCAGCGCGGCGAGCTCCAGCCCTTGTAGGTCTTAACGTTGTCGCGCGTGATGAGCGTCGGTTCGATCAGGATCATCGGGTTGGCCGGCTTCTGGCCGTTCATGATGCCGTAGCCGACGTTGACGGCCTGCTGCGCCATTGCCCACGGATCCTGGCTCGACGACGCCTGCACGAGCGTATTCGACTTGAGCGCGACCTCGATATCGGGCGCACCGTCGACCGACGTGATCACGATGCCCGGGCGGTTCAACTGTTTCGCGGCGAGATCGCTGCCGATCGCCTGCGGGTCGTTGATCGTGAACACCGCATCGAGCTTCGGAAAGCGTGTCAGGTAGCCCTGCATCGCGTTCATCCCGCCTTCACGCGAGCCCTTGCCGTCCTGGTCGCTCGACAGCACCTTGATGCCGGCGTTTTTCGCGAGCACGGTCTTGCAGCCGTTGACGCGATCGATCACGGCCGACACCTGCGGGCCGTTTTCGATGATCACGTTGCCCTTGCCGTTGAGTTTCTTCGCGATGTAATCGCATGCCAGTTCACCGGCCTTGACGTTGTTGGTCTGCACGGTCGCGTTCGCGCCGGCCGCGGCGACGTCGACCGCGACGACCGTGATGCCGGCCGCCTGCGCCTTCTTCACCGCCGGTTCGATCGCCTTCGGATCGGTTGCGTTGAGCAGGATCATGTCGACGTGCGCGGAGATGAAGTTGTCGATCTGCGTGAACTGCTTGTTCAGGTCGTAGTCGGCCGACACGGCCGTGACCTTCGCATTCGGGTTGATCTGCTTGGCGCGTGCCTCGGCGCCCTTGACGATCGTGACGAAGTACGGGTTGCCGAGCGACCCGACCGTAACGCCGATCGATTTGAGCGGCTTGTCGGCCGCGTGCGCGGCGGAAGCGCCGAAGGCGAGTGCGCAGGCGACGGCGGTCAGGGCGGCTTTGTGCTTGAACATGTCGTTGTGTCTCCGTGAAGTTGCTTGGCGAGCGGGCGCAGGGATCGGCCTGCGCCGCAAGGTTGAATGGACGGGAAGGGGTTCAGGTACGCGCCGAATCGCGCTGGCGGTAGCGGTCGAGCGCGACGGCGCCGATGATCACGAGCCCCTTGATGATGTACTGCCAGATGTCGGATACCCCGAGCAGCACGAGGCCGTTCGTCAGCACCGCGATGATCAGCGCACCGATCAGCGTGCCGACGATCGAGCCGACGCCGCCGACGAAACTCGTGCCGCCGAGGATCACCGCGGCGATCGCATCGAGTTCGTACGACTGGCCGAGTTGCAGGCCGTTGGCCGCATAGAGCCGCGCGGCCGACATCACCGCGCCGAGGCCGGCGAGCAGGCCCGACGCCGCGTACACGAACATCTGGATCGCCCGTACGTTGATGCCCGACAGGCGGGCGGCTTCCGGATTGCCGCCGACCGAATAGATGCGCATCCCGAGTACCGTGCGGCGCAGGATGAACCACGAGATCGCGATCACCGCGCACGCGATCACGACGAGCCACGGCACGCCGAGGATCGTGCCGTTGCCGATGAACGCGAACGGCAACTGCGGATTGAACACGGTCGTGTCGTTGCCGATCAGGCGTGCGACGCCGCGCACGGCCGTCATCGCGCCGAGCGTGACGATGAACGGTGGCAGGCGCAGGAACGAGATCAGGCCGCCGTTGATCGCGCCGAACACGAGGCCGACGAGGAGCGCGAACGGCACGCCGAGCCAGCCCCAGCTCGGGATGGTCGACGCGAGCAGCGCCGCGACGGCCGCGGCGGCGAGCACCGAGCCGACCGACAGGTCGATGCCGCCCGTCAGGATCACGAAGGTCATGCCGGCGGCGAGCACGATGTTGATCGATGCCTGCTGCGTGACGATCGACAGGTTCTGCAGCGTGAAGAAACCGTCGGTCAGTAAGCCGAAGCCGATGCACAGAACCAGCAGCACCGGCAGCATGCCGGCGGTGCGGATCAGCGACTGCATGCGGGCGCGGTGATCGGCGACGCGCAACTGGGGAGTACGATCGCCCACCGGGTGGGCCGTCGCGGAAGCGAGGTTCCGCTGCTTGGTCGGGTTGATCATTTCGGTAGCCTGAATGTAAGAAAGAAATGAAAAGGGCGAGGCTCAGTGCGCGTCGGCGAGTTCGGCCTGCGAGCCGGTGGCGAGCGCAATGATTGCTTCCTGCGTGATGGGCGTCGGCGTATAGCCGCCGAGTTCGCCGGCGATCTCGCCTTCGCGCATCACGAGCACGCGGTCGGCGACACCGATGATTTCCGGCAGTTCGCTCGAGATCACGATCACGCCCACGCCGGCCCGGGCCAGTTCGTTGATGATCCGGTAGATCTCGGATTTCGCGCCGATGTCCACGCCGCGTGTCGGTTCGTCGAGGATCAGCACGCGCGGCTTCGTCTCGAGCAGGCGCGACAGCAGCACTTTCTGCTGGTTGCCGCCCGACAGCGCGCCGACGTTCACGTTTGCGTTCGGCACGCGGATCGACAGCGATGCGATCGCGTCGCGTGCACGGTCGGCGCCGCGCGCGAGGTCGAGCGCACCGAGCCGCGCATCGCGGTTGCATACGGAGATGTTGATGTTGTCGCGCACGCTCATGTCGAGGAACAGGCCCTGGCGCTTGCGGTCTTCGGTCAGGTAGACGAGGCCCGCATCGATCGCGTCGCGCGGCGAGTGCGCGCCGAACGTGCGCTCGCCCACCTTCACGTCGCCGCGCACGCGTGGTTCGGCGCCGAAGATCAGCCGTGCGAGTTCGGTGCGGCCTGCGCCGACGAGCCCCGCGATGCCGAGCACTTCGCCGGCGTGCAGGTCGAGGCTGCAGCCGCGCACGCGCGCGCCGTCGGCGATGTCGCGGACCGACAGCAGCAGGTGGCCGGGGTCGTACGGTGCGTGTTCCTTCTTGTAGAAGCCGGAGATGTCGCGGCCGACCATCATCGCGACGAGACGCTCGGCCGACAGCGATGCGCGTTCGAGCGTGCCGACGTACGCGCCGTCGCGCAGCACCGACACACGGTCGGACAGTTCGTAGATCTCCGCCATCCGGTGGCTGATGTAGATGATCGCGAGACCTTCCTCGCGCAACTGGCGGATCAGGCGGAACAGGTGCTCGGTCTCGCGCGACGACAGCGGCGTGGTCGGCTCGTCCATCACGAGGATGCGTGCGCGGGTGTGCACGGCGCGTGCGATCTCGACGAGCTGCTGCTCCGCGATCGACAGCGTGTCGACGAGCGTGTCGGGCCCGAACGATGCGCCCAGGCGCGCGAGCACGTCCTCGCAGCCGCGCGCCATCGCCGCGCGGTCGATGGTGCCCCAGCGCCGGTTGCCGCGCCGCAGTTCGCGGCCGATGTAGATGTTTTCCGCGACGGTCAGGTTCGGCGACAGGCACAGTTCCTGGTAGATCACCGCGACGCCTGCATCGCGCGCGGCAAGCGGGCCGTCGATGTCGATGCGGGCGCCGTCGATCAGGATCTCGCCGCCTGCGTCGGCGCGGTATGCACCCGACAGGATCTTCATCAGCGTCGATTTGCCTGCGCCGTTTTCGCCCATCAGCGAATGAATCTCGCCGGGATAGACGGTCAGGCTCACGTTGTCGAGCGCGCGCACGGCCGGGAACGTCTTGCTGATCCCGCGCATCTCGAGCAGCGGGCGGGGCGACTCAGATCGCGACATGGTTGACCTCCTGCGAGTCGGTGCGGGCGCCCTTGAGGATGCCGGCCCGCGGGGAGAAGTTGAAGAACATCGGCAGCGTGGCCGCGCCGATCGCACCGGCGTCGGCGCCGAACGTGCCGCGCACGAGCACGGGCGTGCCGCGCGCTTCGGGCGCGGTGGCGACGAGCGCCGCGCGCAAGCGCGTCGTGACCGCGTCGAGCAGGCCCGCGTCGGTATCGGCGTCGAGCACGACCACCGGCGCATCGACCACGCACAGCACCGCGCGCAATGCCGGCGCCAGCGCGTCGACGCAATCGTCGATCCATTCGTCGACGGCGGGCAGGCCGCGGGCGATGCACGCTTCGAGATCGGCCCGGTTGTCGACCGTCTCGCCGTGATGGCGCAGATGGCGCACGAGTGCGTGCAGCGACGCGCGCGCGAGCAGGATGTCCCACGGTCCGCGCGGCGGCGGTGCGGAAGCCAGCCGGCTCGGCGGCACGGGAATCACGGCGATGTCGCCCGCATTGCCGGTCACGCCGCGCAGGCAGTCGCCGTCGATCGCGATGCCGCCGCCGATCGCCGGCCCGATGAACAGGTAGACGAAGTCGTCGCACTGCCGGCCGTATCCGTAGAACAGCTCGGCGATCGCGGCGGCGTTGCCGTCGTTTTCACCGAATACCGGGAGCGACAGCGTGCGACCGAGGTCGGCTGCGAAATCGACGTCTTCCCATGCGCGGAACGTGTCGGGCGCGAGCCCGAGTTCGCGCATCCACGCGCCGAGGTTGTAGGGCTGTGCGACGCCGACGCCGGTCAGGCGGGCGCGCTCGTGGTCGGGGAGCAGAGCCTGCATCGCGTCGATGTCGTGACGGACGATCTCGAGCACGTCGGCGGGTGGAGGGAGCAGCGTGTCGTGCGAGCGGCGGCCGAGCACGTCGCCCGCGAAGTTGACGAGCGCCGTTTCGATGCGCATGCGGTCGAGATGGACGCCGATGCCGAACGCGCCGCGCGGGTCGAGGCGGATCAGCGAGGCGGGCTGGCCGCGCTGGCCTTCGGTGCGGCCTGCGAATTCGATCAGCTTCGCGTCGGCGAGCGATCCGATGATGCTGCCGACTGCCGTTCCCGTCATGTTCGCAAGGCGGGCGAGGTCGGCCTTCGACGCGCTGCCTGCGCGGCGCAGCGTCTTCAGCAGCAGGCGCTCGTTGTAACGGCGCACGTTGGCCGAGTTGCTTCCCTGGCCGAAGTGCGGGCTTCTCATGGCGTCTCCTTCCATGGTGCGCCGTTCGGCGGCGCATTAAATAAATCACGTTGATTTATTTAACCGCGTGAGCGCCGCCATGTCAGCCTAGGGAAATCCCGGTTTGGGGTGGAGGTGGGGGATGGTGATGCGTGGCGTCGGGAATCGGGGGCTGATCGCGGAGACCCGGAAAGTCAGGTGCAAGGTGGCGCGGGGTATGACGCGAACCCGGAGTAACGGATTTGCGCCGGATTCACGGCATGCCGCCACGGCTCATCGGCGCTGGATGCGCAAACCGAACCGATCAGGTCGTTCGCGAAGAAGGGGGATATGTTTCCGGAGCCGGAAATGAAAAAAGGCCGGCTAAAAGCTGACCTTTTTAAAAACAGATGGTGCCCAGGAGAGGACTCGGTCACACATGCGCGACCCCGGCTGCGCTTGCAAGCGCAGCCTTTCGAGTCCTCGCGCAAAGCGCGCAGGCGCTTTGCTTCCTGGGCCGGAAATGAAAAAAGGCCGGCTAGAAGCCGACCTTTTTAAAAACAGATGGTGCCCAGGAGAGGACTCGAACCTCCACGATGTTGCCACCGCTAGGACCTGAACCTAGTGCGTCTACCAATTCCGCCACCTGGGCACGTTTTGCAGTAGCTGCTTGCTGCAAAGAAGGGAAATTATAGCGCGTCTTTCAGGGCTGTCAACACTATTTGAGGTCGCGAACGAAAATAATTTGGCGGGCTTGTTCGGAGCATGGGGCATGGGTGCCCAAACATCACGGCAGTCGACGTGCATCGTCGAACTTGTGATTCCCGCTGCGCACGTGGGCGCATCAATTCCGGAGTCGGGAATGAAAAAGGACGACTAGAAGTAGGCCGCTTTAGAAGGCAGGGGATGGCGAGGAAGGAGGGGCTCGGTGGCGCATGCGCGCTCCGGTCACGCTTTCAAACGCAGCCTTTCGAGATCTCGCGCGATGCGGGCATCGTTTCCTGCGCTGGAAATGAAAAAGGCCGGCTAGAAGCCGACCTTTTTAGAATACAGATGGTGCCCAGGAGAGGACTCGAACCTCCACGATGTTGCCACCGCTAGGACCTGAACCTAGTGCGTCTACCAATTCCGCCACCTGGGCACGTTTCGCTTACTGCAGTGCGAAGACCGCTATTCTAGCGTGTCGGCGGAGTCTGTCAACACAATTTCATTCAAGGCGATAAAAATATCGCCCCTCGCACGACGGATTCTCACACGCCGACCGGATCCGCGCGCTTCTCGGCGAAATTCCAGCGCTGTGCCTGGCGCGTATCGACGCGGGCCGGTAGCAGCCCTGCTGCGAGGAACGTGTCGGCGATCTTCTGCTGTTCGCCGAAGTTTTGCGCGACCACCGCGCGGACGAGATAACTGCGCCGCGCGTTCGCGCGCGCGATCGTCGCCGCGTCGAGCCCCCAGATCGGCGCGAGCGTATTCGCGGCCTCCTGCGGGTGGTCGCGCAGCCACGTGCCGGCCTGCGACAGCTGGTCGAACAGGATCTGGACGACGTCGGGCCGCGCGGCGGCGAAACTGCTTGATGCGAGGTAGTAGCGCTGGTACGACGCGAGTCCGTTGCCGTCCGCCAGAATCCGCACGTCCGGATTGCGGTCGACGGATGCGACATAGGGATCCCACGTGATCCACGCGTCCACGCTGCCGCGCTCGAACGCCGCGCGGCCGTCCGCGGGCGTCAGGTAGTGGATCGTCGCATCGGCCGGCCCGAGCTTCGCGCGTGCGAGCGCGGCGAGCAGCAGGTAATGGCTGCCGGCCGCCTTCGTGACCGCAATGCGCTTGCCCTTGAGATCGGCGAGCGTGCGCAGCGCGCTGTCCTGCTTGACGACGATCGCCTGCGCCTTCGGCGAAGGCGCTTCCTGCGCGACGTACACGAAACGCGCATGCGCGGCTTGTGCGAAGACCGGGACCGTATCGGCCACGTCGGCGCTGAAATCGACGGCGCCGATGTTGAGCGCTTCGGTCAGCGGCAATCCGCTCGCGAACTCATGCCACGACACGCGCAAGCCGAGCGGCGCCAGTGCCTGTTCGAGCGCGCCGCGCGTCTTGAGCAGTGTAATGAGCGTCGACGATTTCTGGTAGCCGATACGCAGCACATCGGGTGCGTTCTCGGCGTGCGCTCGGACGACGGCGGCAGTGAGGCCTGCGGCCAGCATCACGCGCGCGAATGCGCGGCGGTTCATCGACGTCATGGATCGTGCTCCTTGTCTGGTTCGTTGCATTGAAGCGAGCCGGCTAACGTACCAACAGGGCGGGCGGACGATAACCGATAAATTCTGCTATCGATCCGGCTGGCGGGCATAAGAGAAGGCGAGGCGCCCGATCG
Source organism: Burkholderia sp. Ac-20345 (assembly GCF_017104825.1). Taxonomy (NCBI): domain Bacteria; kingdom Pseudomonadati; phylum Pseudomonadota; class Betaproteobacteria; order Burkholderiales; family Burkholderiaceae; genus Burkholderia; species Burkholderia sp. Ac-20345. The sequence goes on from NZ_JAAGPO010000011.1 coordinate 17,643, forward strand.
ATGTCTCCCGCTTGCATTTGATGTGCCCATGGAGGGCAAGGGGCTCGTCGAGCGTTCGCGAAGCGTGAGCGATCGGCGGGTGGTGAGACTCGCGCTGACCGAAGCGGGGCAGGTGGTTGCTGCGCGATCCCGGAGATTGCGCCGAAGGTGCTCAATGCCCGCTTGCGGAAATTTTCGAAGGCCGTGTTTGATGAACTGACCCGGCTGCTGCGCAAGTTCATCGGCGAGTGAGCCGAGCAGCGTTTCCTGGCGCCGGAAATGAAAAAAGGCCGGCTAGAAGCCGACCTTTTTAAAAACAGATGGTGCCCAGGAGAGGACTCGAACCTCCACGATGTTGCCACCGCTAGGACCTGAACCTAGTGCGTCTACCAATTCCGCCACCTGGGCACGTTTTGCAGTAGCTGCTTGCTGCAAAGAAGCGAAATTATAGCGCCCCAATTATTCGTGTCAACACTTTTTTGCGATGCATCGCAAACCGGGCTCTGCCGCGCCTGCCGGCGGCATTCCCGTCATTTGGTGACACAGGCGGGTGATAGAATGACCCGCCGCCGTCAATATAGAACTGTCTGAAGGACACCTCTATGTTGATGCCGTGCACCATCAGTCAACGCAACGAGAACAATCATCGACAAACCCTTGAGCAAATATCCGTACCCCATTCCGAGCCGTGAAGAAATTCTCGGCGTGCTGCGTACGAGCGACGCGCCGCTGGCCGCCAACGACATCGCAGAATCACTGTCGATCAAGCGTCAGGAGCGCGAGGGGTTCTTCCGGCGTGTCGCCGCGATGGAGCGCGACGGCCAGATCCGCCTCGACAAGCGTGGCCACTACCAGTTGACTCATCCGTCGAACTTCGTCGCCGGGCGCGTGCAGGGGCATCGTGACGGCTACGGGTTCGTGATCCGCGACGACGGCCAGGACGACCTGTTCCTGCCGAACGGCGAAATGCAGAAGGTGATGCACAACGATCGCGTGCTCGCGCGGATCGTCGGCTACGATCGCCGCGGCCGGCCGGAAGGGCATGTCGTCGAAGTCACCGAGCGCGCGAACAAGCGCGTGATCGGCCGCCTGCTCAACGAGAACGGCGCGCTGATCGTCGCGCCGGAAGACAAGCGCATCGGCCACGACATCCTGATCACGCAGAACGTGAAGAAGGCGAAGGTCGGGCAGGTCGTCGTCGTCGAGCTGACCGATTTCCCGAGCCGTCATTCGCAGCCGCTCGGCCGTGTCGTCGAGGTGCTCGGCGACATCGACGATCCGGGCATGGAAATCGAAATCGCGGTGCGCAAGTACGGCGTGCCGCACGAATTCAGCCAGCCGGCGCTCGACGAAGCCGCCGCGCTGCCCGACAAGGTGCGGCCGACCGACCTGCGTTTCCGCGTCGACCTGCGCGACGTGCCGCTCGTGACGATCGACGGCGAGGACGCGCGCGACTTCGACGACGCCGTCTACTGCGAGCCGGTCAAGGTCGGCCGTGGCGACGGCTACCGGCTGATCGTCGCGATCGCCGACGTATCGCACTACGTACAGCCTGGCAGCGGGCTCGATGCCGACGCGCTCGAGCGCAGCACGTCGGTCTACTTCCCGCGCCGCGTGATTCCGATGCTGCCGGAGAAGCTGTCGAACGGCCTGTGCTCGCTGAATCCGCAGGTCGACCGCTGCGTGCTCGCGTGCGACATGGTGATCACCGCGCGCGGCGAAATCAAGGCGTACCAGTTCTACCCGGCCGTCATCCATTCGGCTGCGCGCCTGACGTACACCGAAGTGGCGGCCGTGCTGTCGAACACGAAGGGGCCGGAGGCCGCGCGCCGCGCTGACCTGCTGCCGCACCTGCAGGATCTGTACGGCGTCTACAAGTCGCTGTTCGCCGCACGCCAGAAGCGTGGCGCGATCGACTTCGACACGACCGAGACCTACATCGTCTGCAACTCGCAGGGCAAGATCGAGCAGATCGTGCCGCGCCAGCGTAACGATGCGCACAAGCTGATCGAGGAATGTATGCTGGCCGCGAACGTCTGCGCGGCCGATTTCCTGAAGCGCAACAAGCATCCGGGCCTGTACCGCGTGCACGCGGGGCCGACGCCGGAGAAGCTCGAGAACCTGCGCGCGTTCCTGCGCGGCATGGGCCTGTCGCTCGGCGGCGGAGACAAGCCGCATGCGAGCGACTACGCGGCGCTGATGGCGCAGATCCGCGACCGGCCCGATGCGCAGATGCTGCAGCCGATGCTGCTGCGCTCGATGCAGCAGGCTGTCTACAGCCCGGACAACATCGGTCACTTCGGCCTTGCCTACGAGGCGTACGCGCACTTCACGAGCCCGATTCGCCGTTATCCGGACCTGCTCACGCACCGCGCGATCTACGCGATCCTGTCCGGCAAGAAATACGCGCCGAAGGCGCCGGACGGTTTCGAGCTGAACACCGCGCTGTCGCCGCGCGCCCGCGCGATGCAGCAGGCCGACGACGAAACGCGTGGCCGCTCGCGCCCGAACACGGCGATCTGGGAAGAGCTCGGCCTGCACTGCTCGGCGAACGAGCGTCGCGCGGATGAAGCGTCGCGCGACGTCGAGGCCTGGCTCAAGTGCTACTTCATGCGCGACAAGCTCGGCGAGGAGTACGGCGGGATGGTGAACGGCGTCACGTCGTTCGGCATCTTCGTGCAGCTCGACACGCTCTTCATCGAAGGGCTCGTGCACGTCACGGAACTCGGCTCGGACTATTTCCAGTACGACGAAATCAAGAACGAGCTGCGCGGCGAACGCACGGGCATTCGCTATCGCCTGTCGGATCGCGTGCGCGTGCAGGTGAGCCGCGTCGATCTCGACGCGCGCAAGATCGATTTCCGCCTCGTGCGCGATACGCCGGTGAAGGCGCCGCGTCCGTCGCCTGCGCCGGCTTCCGCTGGCGGCGGTGTCGACCGCGGCAATGGCCCGCGTGTACGCGCGCTGCCGCAGGCGGAGGAGCCTGCGCCGCGTCGCAAGAAGGCCGTGAGCGCGCCGAGCGTCGCGGTGAAGGACGCGCGCGCCGCGCGTGCCGCCGCGAAGAAGAAGGGCGGCAGTGGCGGCGGCAGCGGTGGCGCTGCGGCGGCGAAGCCGACCGCGAAGAAGACACGCCCCCGCAAGAAGTATTGAGCGTTCGGGGCGGCGCCCGTGCCCGCCCTGCAGTATCGAGAGACGCCGCGTTGCCGGTCATCAGCCGGCAACGCGGCGCTTTCCTTTTCCATGGATCGCGGCTGCGCGCGTCGCGCGGCCGCACGTTTGATCGAAGGTTGTTCCAGTCATGTCACGTCTGAAGGTTCTTTACGGTTTTCATGCGGTGACCGCACGTTTGCGGCACGATGCATCGACGGTTGCGGAGGTGCTGTACGACCAGACGCGCCGTGACCGCCGCATGCAGGACTTCCTGCACACCGCGAAGGAAGCGGGCGTGCGGCTGATCGCGGCCGACGAAACGCGCCTGTGGGGCCTCGCGCATACCGAGCGTCACCAGGGCGTCGTCGCGCGTGTCGAGGACATCCCGCTCGCGCAGAACCTGTCCGAGCTGCTCGACGGCATCCAGGGCCCCGCGTTGCTGCTGGTGCTCGACGGCGTCACCGATCCGCACAACCTTGGCGCATGCCTGCGTGTCGCCGATTCGGCCGGCGCACACGCGGTGATCGCGCCGCGCGACCGTGCGGTCGGCCTGAACGCAACCGCGGCCAAGGTGGCGAGCGGCGCGGCCGATACGGTGCCGTACATCACGGTGACGAACCTCGCCCGTGCGCTGCGCGAGCTGAAGGACGCCGGCGTGTGGATCATCGGCACGTCGGACGAGGCATCGTCAACGCTCTACGAAACGAAGCTCGACGGCCCCGTCGCGCTCGTGATGGGCGCGGAAGGCGAGGGCATGCGCCGGCTTACGCGCGACACCTGCGACGAAGTGATGAGCATCCCGATGGCCGGCAGCGTGGAAAGCCTGAACGTGTCGGTCGCGAGCGGCGTGTGCCTGTACGAAGCCGTGCGCCAGCGGCGCGTGAAGGGCTGACATAGCCCGTCCCGCGCGCCCTGCGCGGGCCTCGAATGACCCGAACGTCGCGTGCCGCGCTCCGATGCGGCACGCGGCTCTCCGGAGCGCACGACCGATGACCCTGTTTCGCGCCGGCGCATCCTGCGCCGTGCTGTGCCTGCTGGCGGCCTGCACGTCGCCGTCGCTCGTCGAACGCGGCACCTACTACGCCGACACGAGCCTGCACGCGCGCGGCGCCGATTCGCGGGTCCGCTTTCTCGTGATGCATTACACCGAAAGCGACGAGGCGAAATCGCTGCGCACGCTGACGGGCGATTCGGTCAGCGTGCATTACGTCATCCCGCCGCAGCCGCGCATCGAGCGCGGGATGCCGGTCGTCTACCAGCTTGTTCCGGAATCGGCGCGCGCATGGCACGCGGGCGTCAGCGAGTGGCAGGGTACGACCGAGCTGAACGCGGTGTCGATCGGCATCGAGAACGTGAACCGCGGCCCGCTCGATCCGCAGAACCGCACCTGGCAACCGTATCCGCCCGAACAGGTCGCGGCGCTGACCCGTCTGTCGAAGGACATCGTCGCGCGCTACGGGATTCCGCCGACGCGTGTGGTCGGGCACAGCGACATTGCACCGCAACGCAAGATCGATCCGGGGCCGCTGTTTCCGTGGCATGCGTTGGCCCAGGCCGGCGTCGGTGCGTGGCCGGACGATGCGACCGTGGCCGTGCGGCTCGGCGGTCGTGATCCGCATGCGCCGGTCGACGTGCGTGAACTGCAGCTCAAGCTCGCGCGCTACGGCTACGACGTGCCGACCGACGGCGTGCTCGATGGAGGTACGCGACGCGTGTTCGCGGCTTTCCAGATGCATTTCAGGCCGTCCGACTATGCGGGCAACCCGGACGCCGAAACCGACGCGATCGCGCAGGCGTTGCTCGACAAGTACTCCCCCGGCACGCAACCGGCGGACAACGCGCCCGCGGCGGGCGCGCCGTGAACCCGCGGCGCACGGCACGCCGAAAAACGCGGGGCGTCATCCGAGTCCGGTAAACTGGCGGTTTTCCGCAATCCCGCAGCATTCCCACTCCATGACTCAAGACGAACTCAAACGCCTCGTCGGCCAGGCCGCCGCCGACTACGTGATCCAGAACGTGCCGGAAGGCGCCGTGATCGGCGTCGGCACCGGCTCGACCGCCAACTGCTTCATCGACGCGCTCGCCGTCGTCAAGGCGCGCTATCGCGGCGCCGTGTCGAGCTCCATCGCCACGACCGAACGCCTGAAGTCGCACGGCATCAAGGTGTTCGACCTGAACGAGATCGACTCGCTGCAGGTGTACGTCGACGGCGCCGACGAGATCGACGCGAGCGGCGCGATGATCAAGGGCGGCGGCGGCGCGCTGACGCGCGAGAAGATCGTCGCGTCGGTGGCCGACACGTTCGTCTGCATCGCGGACGCCAGCAAGCGCGTACCGGTGCTCGGCGCGTTCCCGCTGCCGATCGAAGTCGTGCCGATGGCGCGCACGGCGATCGGCCGGCGCGTGACCGCACTCGGCGGCGTGCCCGTGCTGCGCGTGACGAAGGACGGTGCGCCGACCATCACCGACAACGGCAACGAGATCATCGACGTGAAGGGGCTGCAGATCGCCGATCCGCGCGGTTTCGAAGCGCAGGTGAACGCATGGCCGGGCGTCGTGACGGTCGGCCTGTTCGCCGAGCGCGGCGCGAATCTGTGCTTGCTCGGCACGGAAAGCGGCGTTGAAACGATCGTTTATTCGGCTAATTGAAAGACAAGACAAGCAGTCCGTAATGATGTGTCACACGTCGTAATGGACTGAATGTTTAAATCTTGTGGAAATCGGGGCCCGGTAGGCGCAATGCGCTTCCCGGGCCTTATTTTTAGCCGTATAAATCACCCCGTCAAAAAGAGGGATAACCCTGTCAGGTGTTTACCAGATAGCGAAATATCCTCGAACTCATCAACTTATAGATCATAAGAACAGTCGTAACCAGGGCCGGCGGAACTGCGGAGCAGGTGTTCGCAAATCGACGCACGGGGAGGTGTCATGGAGCAGGGCAAAGACCGGTCACTGGTCGCCAAAGTGATGGATGGGCTTGTCTCGGGTATCGTCGAGGACAAGTACGGCGGCATCTTGCCGCCGCAGGACGTGTTGTCGAAAGAGTTCGATGTGAGTCGCACCGTGATGCGGGAAGCGTTGTCGATGTTGCTTGCGCGCGACATGCTCGACGTGCGTCCGAAGGTCGGTACGCGCGTGCGGCCGATGCGCGACTGGCGGATGATCGATGAAGACGTGGTGAGCTGGCGATTTCGGGCGAAACCCGATCCGCAGTTCATGCGCGACGTCATCGAATTCCGGATGCTGATCGAACCGCGCGCAACCGCGCAGGCGGCGGTGCGTGCGACAGCGGCGGACATCGCGGGCATCCGCGAAGCGTTCGATGCGTTCAAGGTGCTGCAGCCGGGAGACCCCGGCTACGACACGGCGGACGAGTTGCTGCACACGCGGATCGTCCAGGCGAGCGGCAATCAGTTCTTTCAGCAGATGGCGGCGATCGTGCGCGGTGCGGTGCGCCTCGTGAATCCGCGTGTCGTGCAGAAGGAAGGTGCGCACGAGATCGTGGTGAAGGCGCACGCGCGTGTGGTCGACGCGATCGAGCGTCGCGATCCGCGCGAAGCCGAAGCCGCTTCGCTCGCGCTGATCGATTTCAGCGCCGACGAGATTTCGCGCGATTTCTCCGTCGACGTGCCTATGCGCGCCTGACGCTGCGCGTGTCGCTCATCCGTGTGCCGCCGGGCCGTTTATCATGACGGCCGGCCGGCAGCGTGCCGGCCACCGTTATACGACCGACACGGAAGATCAGGATGAACGACAACGACCATCGCAAGGTGCGCTTCGGCATCATTGGCGCAGGCAGTATCGCGTGCCGCTTCGCACAAAGCCTCGCACACGTGCCGGGCGCCACGCTCGCCGGTGCCTGGGCCCGCCGCGCCGATGCTGCGGCAGACTTTTGCGGCGCGTACGGCGGTACGCCTGCTGCAAGCCTCGAAGCACTCCTCGCGAGCGATATCGACGCGGTCTACATCGCGACGCTTCACGACAGTCACGCGCAGTACACGCTGGCCGCACTTGCCGCCGGCAAGGCCGTGCTGTGCGAAAAACCCGCGACGCTGAACGCGGCGCAGCTCGACACCGTGCTGCGTGCGGCGCGCGACGCCGGGCGGCTTTTCATGGAAGCGATGAAGCCGCCATTCTTTCCGCTGTACCGTCAGCTGCGGGCGCACCTGCATGACGATCCGATCGGCGAGATCCGGCTCGTGCGGGCGGGATGCGCGTCGTCGTCGGTGCCGGACGACCATGCCGTCTATCGCCTCGATCGCGCGGGCGGCGCGCTGCTCGATATCGGGATCTACGAGGCGTTTCTCGCGGTGGACTGGCTCGGCGCGGCGCTCGAGGTGCAGACGCTCGGCCGCGTCGGCGCAACCGGGGTCGACCTGTTCGCCAGCCTGAATAGCGCGCATGCGAACGGCGGGATCGCGCAGATTTTTTGCGGGCTCGACGTGATGGGGCGCGGCGACGCGCTGATCGCCGCGGCCGGCGGCCATGTGACGATTCACGAGAAGTGGTGGAACCCGGCACGTGCGACGATCCGCTATGCGGATGGGCGCACCGTCGAACTCGACGCACCGGTCGACGGCGGCGGGCTGAACTACGAGACCGCGCATTTCTGCGAACTGCTGCGCGCGGGCAAGACCGAAAGCCCGATCATGACGCACGACCATTCTCGGCAGATGATTGCGATGACCGATGCCGCGCGCGCGGCACTCGGCGTGCGCTATTCGGGCGAGTAAGCGGGAAGGCGGGAGCCGGGCACGCGGGTGCGGCCCGGCGGATGGCGTGCGCTCAGTGCCGCGACGGCAGCGACAGGCGCTTTTCGTACCAGCGCTGCACCCATTCGAGGATCTGGCACAGGATCCAGTACACGGCCGCGGCGGCGAGATAGAGCGGCAGCGGCTGATAGGTCGCCGCGATCACTTCCTGCGCGCTGCGCAGCAGTTCGGTCACGGTGATCACGGACACGAGTGACGTGTCCTTGATCAGGCTGATCAGGCTGTTCGACAGGCTCGGCACCGCGATGCGCAGCGCCTGCGGACCGATCACGTAGCGCAGTGTCTGCCCCCACGACAGCCCGAGGCTGTACGAGGCGAGCCACTGGCCGCGCGCGATCCCGTTGATCGCGCCGCGCATGCTTTCCGACATGTAAGCCGCGACGTTCGCGGACAGCGCGATGACGCCGGCGGGCGTCGGGTCGAGCGAGATGCCGAGGCTCGGCAGCCCGTAATAAATGACGAAGATCTGCACGAGCAGCGGCGTGCCGCGCATCAGGCTCACGTACGCGCGTGCCAGCCACGCGAGCGCGTTGACCCAGATGCGTTCGAAGCCGTCGAGCGCTTCGCTTTGCCGGATGCCCATCATCGCGAGCACGACGGCACCAAGCAGGCCGAACACCATCGACAGCACGGCGAACTTGACGGTCAGAACGGCGCCCTGGGCGAGCACCGGCAGCGATTGGACGAGCAGGGACGTTGTCGACATGGAATACGAATCGAATGCGTGCGCGAAAGCGCAATCATAAACCGGACGAATAAAACAAAGGGCGGCATCGTCACGGATGCCGCCCTTTCCGGCCCGCCGTCAGGCGGGAAATGCAGGCGTGCTTACTTGATCGGCTTCGTCACGTCGATGCCGAACCACTTGTCCGAGATCTTCGTGAACGTGCCGTCGGCCTGGAGTTGCGCCATCGCGTCGTCGATCGCCTTCTGGAACTTCGGGTTGCCCTTCTTGAACGGGATGCCCGACGGGTTTGCCGAACCGACGTTCGCGCCCGGGCGCAGCGGCAGTTGCGAATTCTTCGTCAGGTACGCGAGCATCAGGCGGTCGTTGAGCGCCGCGTCGAGACGGCCGGCCGCGAGATCGCGCAGGTACTCGGGCGCGCCCGGGTACGTCTTCACGTCGATGCCGGGCACCGACTTCGCCATGTCCATGTAGTTCGTGCCGAGCGCGACGCCGAGTTTCTTGCCCTTCAGGTCTTCCAGCGACTTGAACTCACGCGTGTCGTCCTTGCGCTGGATCAGCTGCGCGGACGAGAACGTGTACGCCGGCGAGAAGTCGAGCGTTTCCTTGCGCTTGTCGGTGATGCCGACCTGGTTGGCGATCACGTCGAACTTGCCGGCCTGCAGGCCCGCGATGATGCCGCTCCATTCGGTCGTCACGAATTCCGCCTTCACGCCGAGCTTCGCGGCCACGGCCTTCGCGATGTCGACGTCGAAGCCGACGAGTTCGCCTTGCGGGTTCTTCGAGTTGAACGGCGGGAAGGTGCCTTCGAGGCCGACCCGCAGCGTGCCGCGTTGCTTCACCTGGTCGAGGAGCTCGGCCGCATGCGCGGTGGCGGCGGCGAACGACGTGCCGATCAGGCCGGCAACCAGCAGCTTCTTCAGCAGCGCAATCTTCATCGTGTGTTTCCTTGCCCTGTCCGGGTCATTGATTCTGATAACGGGGTCGATGATAGCAAAAATGCAATCGACCTCTAAATATCGTTTGTTTATGCCTATATTACGCGGTGCGTTCGCGGGCGATAGCCTTCACGCATTCCGCGACGAGCGAGGGGCCGCGGTAGATGAACCCCGTATAGAGCTGGACGAGCGCCGCGCCGGCCGCGAGCTTCGCACGGGCGTCCTCGCCCGAGAAGATGCCGCCGACGCCGATGATCGGCACTTCGCTGCCGACTTCGGCGTGCAGCTTGCGGATCACTTCGTTCGACGCGTCGAACACGGGGCGGCCCGACAGGCCGCCGGCTTCGTCCGCATGCGGCAGGCCCTGGACGGCCGCGCGCGACAGCGTCGTGTTGGTGGCGATGACCGCCTCGATCTTGTGGCGCAGCAGCGTATCGCCGATTTCCTTGACCTGTTCGTCGTCGAGATCGGGCGCGATCTTCAGTGCGAGCGGCACGAGCTTGCCGTGCAGGTCGGCGAGGCGCTGCTGCTTGTCCTTCAGCGCCGCGAGCAGCGCGTCGAGTTCGCCCGCGCCCTGCAGCTGGCGCAGGTTCTTCGTGTTCGGCGACGAGATGTTGATCGTCACGTAGCTCGCGAACGGGTACACGCGCTCGAGGCAGTACAGGTAGTCCTCGGCGGCGCGCTCGATCGGCGTATCGGCGTTCTTGCCGATGTTCAGGCCGAGGATGCCGCGATAGCGGGCGGCCTGGACGTTCTTCACGAACTGGTCGACGCCGTGGTTGTTGAAGCCCATCCGGTTGATCAGCGCTTCGGCCTGCGGCAGGCGGAACATCCGCGGGCGCGGGTTGCCGGGCTGCGGGCGCGGCGTGACCGTACCGACCTCGATGAAGCCGAAGCCGAGTGCCGCGAGGCCGTCGATGGCCGCGCCGTCCTTGTCGAGGCCGGCCGCGAGGCCGACCGGGTTGCGGAACGTGAGCCCCATCACGGTGCGCGGTGCGTCGGGCACACGGGCCGACAGCGCGCAGGCAAGGCCCGTGCGGCCGGCCGCGCCGAGCGCGCGCAGCGTGAGGTGGTGAGCGTCTTCCGCATCCATCTTGAACAGGGATGCGCGGGCCAGCGGATAGAGGGAACTGAACACGGGAATAGGGCGGACAGCCGGAATGAATGACAACCCGCTATTTTACCGGGAGTTGGGCGGCAGAGGCGCGCTTCGCTGCGTTACCCGCGCGGCGCGCGTTAGCCCGAGCCGGAATGCCCGCCCGGCAACGGCGCGCGCGCCAGCGCCGCATCGACGGGCGGCAGGTCGATCCGTTCCGGATCGAGTATCTTCCAGCGGCCGTCGATCAGCCCTTCGAGCGGGTGGAAGTTCGCCTTGTAGGCCATCTTCGGGCTCTCGCGGATCCAGTAGCCGAGGTACACGTAGGGCAGGCCGAGGCTCTTCGCCTGCTCGATCTGCCACAGGATGTTGTAGGTGCCGTAGCTCGTATGCTGGTCGTCCGGCTCGAAGAACGTGTAGACGGACGACAACCCGTCGCCGAGGATGTCGATCATGCTGACCATGCGCAGCTTGCCGGGCTCGCCGCCCGGTGCGTCGAGGTCGCGGAATTCGACGAGGCGCGAGTTGATCCGGCTCTGCAGCAGGAACTGCTCGTACTGGTCGCGGCTGTCGCGATCCATGCCGCCGCCCGCGTGGCGCGCGGACTGGTAGCGCATGTAGAGCGCGTAGTGCTCTTCGTCGTAGTGCAGCGGCGAAACCGTCGCGACGAGCGTGCGGTGCCGCTTCCACATCCGGCGCTGCGTCCGGGAAGGCGCGAACGCGTCGACCGGGACGCGCACCGGCACGCAGGCACGGCAGCCGTCGCAGTACGGACGATACGTGAAGACGCCCGAGCGCCGGAAGCCGGCCTTGACGAGCTCGGTGTAGATGTCGGAGTTGATCAGGTGGCTCGGCGTCGCGACTTGCGAGCGCGCGACGCGGCCGTCCAGATAGCTGCACGGATAGGGCGCCGTTGCATAGAATTGCAGCGCCGAAAGCGGTGAAAGCGGCAGCTCAGTCGGGTGAGTCATGGGCAGCTCTCGTTGCAGGGAGGGAGTGCCGCGCTAGCGCTCGATCCCGGAGGGGGGCGCCGTTTCGGTGCGGCCCGTCAGCGCGGCGAGCACGCGCTTGTCGAACTGCCACGGAATCGGCGGTTCGGCTACCGCGCTGCGCACGTGAGCGACAAAGGCCTTGCGTGCGATCTCGCGGCCGCCGAGCGACGCTAGATGCGACGTATTCTGCTGGCAGTCTATCATTTCCAGCCCCTGCTCGCGAAGGTGTGCGACGAGCGTGGCCAGCGCGATTTTCGATGCGTCGGTCGCGTCCGCATACATCGATTCGCCGAAAAACATCCGCCCGAACGACACGCCGTACAGGCCGCCGACGCGTCGCCCGTCGTGCCACGTCTCGATGCTGTGTGCGTTGCCGGAGCGGTAGAGCGACGTGTACGCGTCGATGATCTCGGCCGTGATCCACGTGCCGCGCTGTCCGCGGCGCGGCGCCTGCGCGCACGCGCGCATCACGCCCGGAAAGTCGTAGTCGACGCGCACTTCCCATTCAGGCTCGCGCAGTACGCGCTTCAGCGTCTTGCGCAGCGACGGCGACACCTTGAATTCCGCCGGCACGAGAATCATGCGCGGGTCGGGGCTCCACCACAGCACGGGCTGGCCGTCCGAATACCACGGGAAGATGCCGCGCAGGTACGCGTCGATGAGGCGCGACGGCAACAGGTCGGCGCTCGCGGCGAGCAGCCCTGGCGCGCCGGTCGCGGGGCCGAGCGCGCGCTCGATGGGCGGAAACGGATCGTCCGGGCCGAGCCAGGGGACCATGGGGCGGGGGCTCAGCCGTTGCGCAGCGAGCGGAAGATATCGCCGGTGTGCACGCCGTAGTCGCCCGCGGCGCGATCGGCGAAGAAGAATCGCAGGGTCTGGCTGACGGTCGGGAACGCGATCTCGTCCCACGGGATGTCGGCTTCGTCGAACAGCTTCACTTCGAGGCTTTCCTCGCCGGCCTCGAACGCCGGATCGGTGAGCCGCGCGAGGTAGAACAGGTGAACCTGGTGCACGTGCGGCACGTTGAGCAGCGTGAACAGGTTCTGCACCTCGACACGCGCGCCGGCTTCCTCGAGCGTTTCGCGTGCGGCGGCTTCGGCCGTCGTCTCGCCCATTTCCATGAAGCCCGCGGGCAGCGTCCAGAACCCGTAGCGCGGTTCGATCGCGCGGCGGCACAGCAGGATCTGATCGCCCCAGACCGGGACCGTGCCGACGACGTTGCGCGGATTCTGGTAATGGATCGTGCCGCAGTGATCGCAGACGAAGCGCTCGCGGTTGTCGCCCGGAGGAATGCGCGCGATGACTTCGTGACCGCAGACGGAGCAGAATTTCATGTCGAGTGGAAGGGACGAGGTGATGCGAGTGTATCACCGGGGCGCGGCATTCTTGAACGCCTGCGCGTGCAGGCCGCGTGTCGTACGAAGCGGAAGGTGCGGGCGCGCGAAGAGGGCGGGGAGCACGACGGAAAAACAAAAAGCCCGGCACTGGGCCGGGCTTTTTGCATGAATCTGGACGTTGGTTGCGGGGGTAGGATTTGAACCTACGACCTTCGGGTTATGAGCCCGACGAGCTGCCAGACTGCTCCACCCCGCGTCCGTCGAAGAAATGAATTATATGGGTTATCCCGAATGCGTGCAAGCGCTTTCTGACAATTTCTTGTCGCGGCTTGTCGGGCCGGTACGGCGGGTGCGTGCGCTAGAATCGAGCGGTTTGTTTCGTCTCTTCTGCAGCGGGGCCGTGCGCGATCGCATCGGCGCCGTTGCGACTCTCATTACTGTATCGACGGATTCATGGACATCGCTCACGATCTGCAATCGATCGGCGCGCAGGAACAGGCGCTCGTGTTTCCCCATTTCGACCCGGCCCGCGCGTGGGCGCTTGGCAGCCGGATGCATGCGCTCGCGACGTCGCGTGGCCATGCGGTCGCGATCGACATCGTCACGTTCGGCCAGCCGCTGTTCTACGCGGCGCTCGCTGGCGCCACGCCCGACAATGCCGACTGGGTGCGCCGCAAGCGCAACGTCGTCGCGCATTTCCGCCGTAGTTCGTACGCCATCGGCCTGCGCATGCAGCAGGCCGGCGCGACGCTTGCCGACAAGCACGGGCTGCCGATCGCCGAATATTCGCCGCACGGCGGCTCGTTTCCGCTGACCGTCGCCGGTGCCGGCGTGATCGGCTCGATCACTGCATCGGGGCTGCCGCAGCGCGCGGACCACGAATTCGTCGTCGAGGCGCTGTGTGCGGAGCTCGGCCACGATTACGCCGTGCTGGCCCTCGCAAGGAGCTGAGCGATGCAACTGCCCGGTTACGCATGGCTCGCGATCGCGATCGTCGCGGAAGTGATCGGCACGTCCGCGCTGCGCGCGGCGGATGGCTTCACGCGTCTCTGGCCGTCGCTGCTCGTCGTTGCCGGCTACGGCATCGCGTTCTACTGCCTGTCGATCACGTTGCGCACAATGCCTGTCGGCATCATCTATGCAGTCTGGTCGGGCGCCGGCATCGTGCTGATCACGCTCGTCGCGATGCTGCTCTATCGCCAGGTGCCGGACCTGCCGGCCGTGATCGGCCTTGGCCTGATCATCTCCGGCGTCGTGGTATTGAACCTGTTTTCGAAGATGCAGGCGCACTGAGCGTGCGACTGCCATTTGCCGGATGATCTCATGACCGATTCCACTTCCGCTGCCGTTTTCGCCGAATCCGCCCAGCCCGACGTACGCGCGTATGTCGCGAACCGCATCGGCTTTCTCGAACTGAACCGGCCGAAGGCGCTGAACGCGCTGTCGGTCGGCATGATCCGGCTGATGCAGCAGGCGCTCGACGCGTGGCGCGACGATCCGGAGGTCGTCGCGGTCGTCGTACACAGCCCGCATCCGCGCGCGTTCTGCGCGGGCGGCGACGTGCGCTTCTTCCACGATGCGTGGCAGCGCGGCGACCGCGATGCGGTCGACACGTTCTTCATCGAGGAATACACGCTGAACCACACGATCTTCGCGTATCCGAAGCCTTACATCGCGCTGATGCACGGCGTCGTGATGGGCGGCGGCATGGGGATTTCGCAGGCGGCGCGGCATACGGGCGGCCTGCGCGTCGTGACCGACTCGACGAAGATGGCAATGCCGGAAACGCGTATCGGCCTGTTCCCCGACGTCGGGATGAGCTGGTTCCTCGCGCGCACGCCGGGCGCAATCGGCCGCTATCTCGCCGTGACCGGCGCGACGCTCGACGCGGCCGGCGCGCTGTACGCGCAGCTCGCCGACGTCTATCTGCCCGATGCCGCATTGCCGGCGCTGCTCGATACGCTGCGCAGCGCGCGCATCGACACCGGCGAGCAGGCCGTCGCGTGCGTGGCCGAGGCGGCCGCCGCACACAAGGTCGTGCCGACCCCCGACACGTCGGCGCTGGCCGACGCGCGTGCCGGGATCGACCGGCATTTCGCGCAGCCGGACATCGGCGCGATCCTCGCTTCGCTCGACGCCGAGCAGGATTGCGCGGCCGTCGACGGATGGATCGAGAAGGCGACCCATGCGATGCGCGAACAGTTGTCGCCGTTGTCGATGGCCGTGTCGCTGGAAGTCGTCGAACGTGCACGCGGCGCGACGATGGCCGACTGCCTGCGGCGCGATCTCGATCTTACGCGCTCGACATTTGCGCACGGCGACGTGATCGAAGGCGTGCGCGCATTGATCGTCGACAAGGACCACCAGCCGGTCTGGCGCTTCAAGTCGTCCGCCGACATCGATCGCGCGGACGTGCTCGCGATGTTCGACAGCCCGTGGACGTCCGACACGCATCCGCTGCGGAATCTGCAGGACTGACGTCGGTCGGACTGACCGACGCACGAGCTGGAAACGAAAAGGCCGCCTGCACATGCAGGCGGCCTTATTCATGGATGTCGGCCGGTTGGCGGCCGAAGTGCGTAACGCTTGCGCGCGCGTTACTCGTCGCCTGCGTCGTCAGACATGAACGCACGCATGAACACGAGCGCGCCGAAGCCCCATACCGCATTCGCCGCGAAGCCGGCCGCGAGCACGGGCATCATGTTGCCCGACGGCCAGATGCCGCGCAGCGGATCGATCGCGAACACGCGGGCGGCCGTGAGCACGATGCCGCCGAACACCAGCGCGCCGATCCACGACGCCTCGCGTTCCGGCGAGACGCGCAGCAGCCACGCCATCGGGATCGCGCAGCACGCGCTGATCAGCGCATTCGCGACAAATTCAGGAATGCCGAGCGGCGCGAACGGCTGCGTGGAGAAGCCGGTTGCGGCGATCAGGTCGGCCGTATGAAGGAGTGCGAGCGTGGCTTCGCGGAAGAACAGGGCGGCCAGGAAGCCGGACAGGAATGGCAGGATGACTTTCTGCATCGATGAGTGCACCGCAGGCGCGCACGGCCGGGGCCGTCCGCGCGGAGTTATTCGGATAGGTGCGTCATTATAGGGCCCGTCCGCCGCGATATTCGCTCCAGCGTCGTGCTAATCACGAAAGCGGAAAACCTAAGCTAAAAAAAATCGTTCCAAAGCCCTGCACCGATCCCTAGACTGATTTCCCAGAAACAGCCGTGCAATCGCGTCCTCGCCCGCTGCACGGCCTGACCGGCGAGCCATCCCGATTCGAACGCACACCATGCATGCGCCGCTGATCCGCGACGCGAGCAGGGCGGTGTTTTTTCAAATTCCGGCAAGGACAGTCAAGCAGGAGCAGCAGATGAATGTGTTCTGGTTTATCCCCACGCACGGCGACAGCCGCTATCTCGGCACGGCCGAAGGTGCGCGCGCCGCGGATTACGATTACTTCAAGCAGGTCGCGGTTGCGGCCGATACGCTCGGCTACGAGGGTGTGCTGCTGCCGACCGGCCGTTCCTGCGAGGATGCGTGGGTCGTTGCGTCGAGCCTCATCCCGGCGACGCAGCGCCTGAAATTCCTGGTCGCGATCCGTCCCGGCATCGCATCGCCGGGGCTGTCGGCGCGGATGGCCGCGACGTTCGACCGCCTGTCGGGCGGCCGCCTGCTGATCAACGTCGTGACGGGCGGCGATGCCGCCGAACTCGAAGGCGACGGCCTGTTCGCGGATCACGACACGCGCTACGAAATCACCGACGACTTCCTGAACATCTGGCGCGGGCTGCTGTCCGCGTCGCACGACAACGGCGGGTTCGACTACATCGGCAAGCATCTGCAGTCGAAGGGCGGCAAGGCGCTGTATCCGCCCGTGCAGCGTCCGCATCCGCCGCTGTGGTTCGGCGGCTCGTCGCCGGCCGCGCATGAGATCGCGGCCGATCACATCGACACCTACCTGACCTGGGGCGAGCCGCCCGAGGCCATCGCGAAGAAGATCGCCGATATTCGTGCGCGCGCGGAATCCCGCGGCCGCAAGATCAAGTTCGGCATCCGTCTGCACGTGATCGTGCGTGAGACCGAGGACGAAGCGTGGCGTGACGCAGAGCGCCTGATCAGCCGCCTCGACGACGAAACCATCGCACGCGCGCAGAAGGCGTTCGCGAACATGGATTCGGAAGGCCAGCGCCGGATGGCCGCGCTGCACGGCGGCAAGCGCGGCGGCCGCGAGGCGCTGGAGGTGTATCCAAACCTGTGGGCCGGCGTCGGCCTCGTGCGCGGCGGTGCGGGCACCGCGCTCGTCGGCAATCCGGAGCAGGTCGCGGAGCGCATGCGCGAATACGCGGATCTCGGCATCGAGACCTTCATCCTGTCCGGCTATCCGCACCTGGAGGAGTCGTACCGTTTCGCGGAACTCGTGTTCCCGCTGATCAAGGGCAACGGCGCGGCGAAGGCGACCGGCCCGCTGTCGGGCCCGTTCGGCGAGATCGTTGGTAACAGCTATCTGCCGAAAGCGGCCCAGAGCTGAGCGACAGGAGGCCTGCGATGACAACGAAAACGTCGACGACGGGTGCGGCCGTGGCCGCCCGCGCATGGCGCGGCGTTGCGCCGTGGCTCGTGCCGCTCGCGCTGCTGGCGGCATGGGAAGTCGGCGCGCGCATCGGCTGGCTGTCGACCCGCGTGCTGCCCGAGCCCGTGGCGGTCGTCCGAGCGGCCTGGTCGCTCGTGACGTCGGGCGAAATGTGGGCGAACGTGAAAGTCAGCACCTGGCGCGCGCTGTTCGGTTTCGCGATCGGTGGCGGCGTCGGCCTTGCGCTGGGGCTCGCAACCGGTTTGTCGAAGGCGGCCGAGGTCGCGCTCGATTCGACGATCCAGATGATCCGCAACATCCCGGCGCTCGCGATGATTCCGCTCGTGATCCTGTGGTTCGGCATCGACGAGAAGGCAAAGCTGTTCCTCGTTGCGCTCGGGGTGTTCTTTCCGGTCTACATCAATACGTACCACGGGATCCGCTCGGTCGACGCGAACCTGATCGAGATGGCGAAGAGCTACGGCGTGCGCGGTTTTGCGCTGTACCGCGACGTGATCCTGCCCGGTGCGTTGCCGTCGATCCTCGTCGGCGTGCGCTTCGCGCTCGGGCTGATGTGGGTGATGCTGATCGTCGCGGAAACGATTTCCGCGCAATCGGGCATCGGCTACATGACGATGAACGCACGTGAATTCCTGCAAACCGACGTGGTGGTGGTCGGCATCCTGCTGTACGCAGTGCTCGGCAAGCTGGCCGACGTGCTGGCGAAATGGCTCGAGCGCGTGACGTTGCGCTGGCACCCCGCTTATCAATCAGGAGCAAAGGCATGAATGCGACGACTTCGGCGGCCGCCTACGGCCCGCTTGCCGGCGCAGACCTCGAGGCTGAACTTGCGCAGGCGCGCGTCGCGGACGGCGACGCACGGGACGCGGCGATCCTCGACCGTGACGGCGGCGCATCCGTCGTTCCGCTCGCGCGGCGGCGGGCAGGCAGCCCGGTACCCGACGATGCGGTCACGCTGTCGGGCGTCAGCAAGCGCTTCGGCGCACGCACGGTGCTCGACAACATGGAACTCGGCATCGCGCGCGGCAGTTTCGTCGCGATCGTCGGTCGCAGCGGCTGCGGCAAGTCGACGCTGCTGCGTCTCGTTGCCGGGCTCGAGCAGCCGAGCAGCGGTGCGCTCGTGACGCGCGGCGAGGGCGGCGGCGTGCTCGATACGCGGATCATGTACCAGGATGCGCGCCTGCTGCCATGGAAGACCGTGCTGCAGAACGTGATGCTGGGCCTCGGGCGCGGCGCGCGCGACCAGGCACGCGCGGTGCTCGATGAAGTCGGCCTGCTGGAGCGTGCGAACGACTGGCCCGCGCAACTGTCGGGCGGCCAGCGGCAGCGTGTCGCACTGGCACGCGCGCTCGTGCACCGGCCGCAACTGCTGTTGCTCGACGAGCCGCTCGGCGCGCTCGACGCGCTGACCCGCATCGAGATGCATGCGCTGATCGAGCGGTTGTGGCGTGAACATCGATTCACCGCGCTGCTCGTCACGCACGATGTGCAGGAGGCCGTCGCGCTTGGCGACCGCATCCTGCTCATCGAGCAGGGGCGTGTGGCGCTGGATCAGCCGGTGCCGCTCGACCGGCCGCGTGCCCGCGCATCGGCCGCGTTTGCGGCGCTGGAGGATCGCGTGCTGAAACGCGTGCTTGCCGGCGGGCCTGGAGTGGCCGACGAGGGCGCGGTGCATGACGCAGACAACGTTCGACCGGTCGGGCAGATCCGCTGGGCCGTTTAAATCCGGGCGGCAGCGGCCGCCCGTTCTGAGATCTTTTTCTTCGGAGCGATCAACCTGATGAGCATCACTGCAATCAACGTACGTAACCAGTTCAAGGGCAAGGTCAAGGAGATCATCCGCGGATCCGTGGTCTCCGAGGTCGACGTCGAGACGCCGTTCGGCATCGTCACGTCGGTGATCACGACCCGTTCGGTCGACGAACTCGAACTGAAGGTCGGCGCGGAAGTCGTCGCGCTCGTGAAATCGACCGAAGTATCGATCGCGCGCCTCTGAACTCGCGTGTCCTGCACCGGTGCGGCGCCGCGGGCAACCTGCCCGTTGGTGCCGCCCGGCATTTGCGCAGCGCGTTTGCCTTGGTATTCGACATCCGGATGAAGTGCTAGGATGGAGCGACACCGACGCCGGAGGCCAACGCATGACCCCCATCCTTTCCCCCGAAGCCATCGAGGCGCTGAAGTGGATCGACCAGTTCGGTGAAAGCCGGCCGGTTCCCGCCGCGTTCGACGACGTCGTCTACGCGTTGCTGAACGAGGGGCTGATCTACCAGGCGGCGGCCGACCGGGTCGACCTGACCGCCGATGGCAAATCCTTTTTATCCGACGAATACGATTGAGCGCACGGCGCCGGACCGCCTGGGCGGCCGGCGCTGCGTCGCCACGGAGCGTACGATGGAACCGAGAGGCAGCGACCTCGGCGATTTCAGCGAGCCATACCGCGGCTTCGAGATCGAGGTGAAGACCGAGCAGGTCTGGGACGGCGAGCATGCGCATTACCGTGTGCTGCAGGGTGAGGCCGTGCGGATCGACTGGCGGCTCGTCAAGGTCGACGGGATACTGCTGACCGAACGACGCGTGATCGAGCGCGTGCTCGACGAGGCGCGGCGGGCGGTCGATGCGGAGCTGGGCGAGGGGTAGCGCGCGTGCCGGGCAGGCACGGCCCGTCTTGCGGTAAAATACCGGGTTGTTTCCGCGCCGTCTGGCCTGTTGCCCGAAATCCATGTCCGTATCGTCCTCGCTTCCTCCCCGCCGCGTATCCGTCGCGCCCATGCTCGACTGGACTGACCGCCATTGCCGGTCGTTCCACCGTACGCTGACGCGCGACACGTGGCTGTATACGGAGATGATCACGACGGGCGCGCTGCTGTTCGGCGATGCTCAGCGGCATCTCGCGTTCACGCCGAACGAATCGCCGGTCGCGCTGCAGTTGGGTGGCAGCGAGCGCGACGATCTCGCGCGTGCCGCGAAGCTCGGTGAGCAGTGGGGCTACGACGAAATCAACCTGAATTGCGGATGCCCGTCCGAGCGTGTGCAGCGCGGCGCGTTCGGCGCGTGCCTGATGAACGAGCCGCAACTCGTTGCCGACTGCGTGAAGGCGATGAGCGATGCGGTGTCGGTGCCGGTCACGGTCAAGCACCGGATTGGTGTCGACGCGGTCGAGGACTACGCGTTCGTGCGCGACTTCGTCGGCACGGTGGCCGAGGCCGGCTGCAAAACGTTCGTCGTGCATGCGCGCAATGCGATCCTGAAGGGGCTGTCGCCGAAGGAGAATCGCGAGATCCCGCCGCTCAAGTACGACTATGCGTATCAGTTGAAGCGCGATTTTCCGTCGCTCGAGATCGTCATCAACGGTGGCATCACGACGCTCGACGAAGTCGCGCAGCATCTCGAACATGTCGACGGCGTGATGCTGGGCCGCGAGGCGTATCACAACCCGTATGTGCTTGCGGAGGTCGACACGCGCTTCTACGGATCGACCGCAGCGGTGCCGACGCGCGAAGAGGCCGAGGCGAAGCTGATCGAATACTGCGCGGCCGAACTGAAGCGCGGGACCTACCTCGGCGCGATCGTGCGGCACGCGCTCGGGCTGTATCGCGGCATGCCCGGCGCGCGCGGCTGGCGTCGCGTGCTGTCCGACAACAAGAAGCTTGCGCGCGCCGATCTGGCCGTGTTCGACGAGGCGCGCGCGCATCTGAACGAGGCAGAAGAAGTTTTTGAAAAAAAAGCTTTGCAAGATTCAAAAGTGTTCGTATAATCTTGTTCTTCGCTGCTGAAACACAAAAGCAGCGAAGAACAAAAAGCAGTAACAGTGGTGGCTGTAGCTCAGTTGGTAGAGTCCAGGATTGTGATTCCTGTCGTCGTGGGTTCGAGTCCCATCAGCCACCCCAAAATTCTCAAACAAAACAGGCACTTAGGTGCCTGTTTTGCTTTCCACGATATGAATTTCGGAACGAAAAACCGAATTTCGGAATTCATTCTGTTGCGTCCGCAGCTTTTACCTTCCGTCTATCGTAGTGCCGATGCGTCGTGCCCGGGTTCGAGTGCGCTGCGAAATCGTATGCGTCGGCATCTCGATTCGAGAGCTTCGTCGTAATTGCCGCAGGGCGAATGTCCTGTAGCGAAAAGTAATCGGCGTGCTTCGTCAGCATCAACTCCATGCCACCCTTGACCGGCCGGTTGATTCGGTTCGCGATTCGCTGCGCCGCCTCGCGCATCTTCTTTACCTCGAATTCCTTCGCGATCTCGACGTCGTACGCGCCGATGTACGCATACATCGCGTCCTGCCACACTGACGACCATCCGCTTTTCGAATACATCTGCCCCTTGCGGTTCGGGAAGAGAAACAGGCTGTCGACTTTCCGGCCGCGCTTCGCACGCTCGACCACGGTGCGCAGTCGCGGCGACCAGTGTCGGAGCTTCACGGTCTGAGCTTCACCTTTTTTTCGTTTTGCGCCGACGACACGCACGCCGGCGTCGGTCAGTCCGGACGTGTGATACGGGCGTACCTCTGCGGCGCGAAACCCGGTGAGGTAGGTGAACATCGCGGCGAGGCCCATAGTGCGATATGCCTGTTCCTGTCGAAGCGCCCACACGTAGAAGCGCAGCACTTGGTGCCGCTCGATCGCCCGCACGTCCTTCTCGGCCTTGTTCTGCATCATGCCGACAAACGGGTTTGCCTTGATGAGCCCCCAGCGGATCCAGTAATTGCACATCGTCGACATCAGCGCCATGTCTTTGTTGGCGCCGATCGGCGCGCCGGCCTTCGCGCGTGCATCGAGAAACTGGTAGCCGTGGATGGTTTCGAGCCGTTGCGGTGCCATGCGGCCGAAGAAGCGCGTTAGGCGATCGTACGCGGAATCGCGCACGGCCTTGCCGTCGCGCGATTGATCGCGGAAATGGTCCACGTCGACGTCGTCGCGGAACCGCTCGATCGCCTGGCCGACTGAGCCGGCAACGATCGCGCCTTCTTGAATGTCGATCGCGCGACGCTTCGCTGTACGCTCGGCGAGTGCGATCGCCGAGCGATCTCCGCGCGGTGCGCTCGCGAGTGTTTCCGACCGGCCGTCGGGGTACTTGTACCAGAACGAGACTTTCCGCGCGCCGGTACGTCGGTACAGTCGATCGATCCCGGTCGATTCATTTTCACGCGAATGCTTGGAGGTTCGGGCCGGCATCGTATCTTGCGGTTTTCGTTTCAATGGATAGGCCGAGCTTCTTGTCGCGGTATGCTCGTGCGACCTTTGGCAGGCCGGTTTTGTCGACGACGAATCGCCAGTGATTCTGTTCGAGCCATCGAGTCATCGCGGCGCGCTGGTTCGCTTTGCAGCCGACGAGGTCGGCGAGCTCGTGAGCGGTGAGGTAGTCGCTCATTGTTGGATCCTCCCGAACTCAACGACCCACACCCACGGGTTGGTGCTCCAACCGTGGCCGCGCTCGGTGTTGAGGCTGTCCCAGAGATCCGCGTAGACGACGCGTGGATCGTGGTCGGCACCGCCGAGATATTGATCACCCTGGCTCACCACATAGCGGCCGGATGCCGGCAGGATGAGCAGTCCTTCGGCCACGGCGTCGTCGTGGCTGATGTCCTGCAGCCGCTCGACGCGAACGCTGGTCACTTCCAGAAGCGTGCGCGCAGCGGCGCGCGGCATGAAAATCGACGGGCGCCGCCACCACGCCGGCGTCGCTCCACCGCGAGCAGCATTCGGCACGGCGCCGTCGAAGCGATATTTGCGGCCGGTCTCGACCGTCATGTCGACGAAGTGCCACTCGTCGCGCCCCTTCTTCGCGCTGTAGCGCGTCTCCCATCGGCCGAATGCCACATACGACTCGCGCACCCAGAGCCTGCCGCCGGGTGTGCCGTAGGGGCAGTGGATTGAAATATCCTGCAGCTTTGGCAACAGAAGGCCATTGAGTGGCCGCCCCAACCATTCGCCCATCAGGTTGCCCTGCGGGCTGACTTCGGGCTGTGGCTTCACAACGCGCCGCGTCTGGGTCTTCCGGCCTTCGAGGATCGCGCGGACCATCGGGTGCGCGAAAAGGATTGGGAGTTCTTTCATTTTCTATTGCTCGCGTCCCAGCAGCTCGATCACGGTGTCGCCGGTATCGACGAAGTAGTAATCGGAATCCGTCAGGTTGTTGATCAGGAAGCGCTCGAATTCGGCGGCCGGCGTGGTTGATTGAATGCGCCGCCATTTCGCCGTCGGCCCACGCCACGTCGGATCGACGCCGGCGGCGCGTGCGGCCGCGAGATTGTGGTGTCCGTCGATGAGCAACCGATACGGCCTCCCGCGCAGCGTCACGTCGGCGACGTGCACGATGAACACCATGAACTTGGCAGCCTTGTCCGCAACGAGCGCCGGGTCTCGATGACGCTGCGACGAGATCAGCGGGGCACTTGATGTCGACGCGTCCAGTCTCACGGGGCGTTTGGTCATAGGTCGAGCTCCTTCGTCTCGGCGAACGTCGTCGTCGCGAGACGCACCATTTCCCCGATGTTGGTCGACAGCTTCCACGACGGATAAGTGGTGGAGAGCTGCTGCTGCAGGTTCTTCCATTCTCCAAGCGTCATCGTCATGGTGAGCGTCATCGGTACGGCGTCCGGCCGCTGAATCTTGAATTCGGATTTCATCGGGCCTCCGGGAACTCGTCATGCGTGCGGCCGTCGAGCAGCCGGCCGGCAGCGCGCTTGCCTACGCGTTCGGCGTAGTGGACGCGATCGCCGTTGAAGCCGTGGCCGCCGGCGAAATTGATCCATCGGCCAGGGCGGCGCGCCATCTGGCCGCAGCGGCGGCAATCCGGATCGTCGCGATCTCTGTCATAGGCGAGGGAGTGCTCACCCCATTGCTTGAACAGGAACGGCACGCCGGAGCGTTCGCACTGGTCGCGAAGCGAGCGGGCCCAGTCTGGGTGCATCGGCCGCGCACCGTGACCGCTTTCGCCGCCGCATATGATCCAGTCGGGCATCAGCTCGGCTGGGATCTCGCCCAGCACGCCGAGCATCGGCTCGACGCTCCAGAAGCGCACGCGGGCCGGCACCGCGAGAAGCTTCTCAGCGTCTCTCAACATTTCCCGACGGCTGGTGATGGTCACGCCGAGCCAAACGTTATCCGGCGTACCGGCCGGAAACATGTCGACGAGCATCGCTGCGGCATTCCCGATTCGCTTTGTCAGCACCAGCCAGTCGAGATCGGGCGTCGCTTCGATGAGGGCCGCGAGGTCGCGCCTCCACTGCGCCGGCACTGCGTTGTCGAAGACGTCGGCGAGCGACGCGCAGAACACGCGCTGTCGACGACCGTGCGCGGCGAAGAACTCGGCGTGCGCGGCGTTCCACACGAGCGGCTTCCGCCAGTTCGCAGAAGATGTGCGGCGGCGCGGCGCCCCCGGTCCCCAGTTCACGGCCGTGCCGCCAGCGAAGCGCGCGTTGCGCGTCTCGGCGTAGCAGTGATCGCAACCGGGGCCGACCTTCTGGCATCCTTCCCACGGATTGAAGGTGTGATCCGTCCATTCGATCTTGCTGTTCTGGCTCATGCCGTCACCCCGCGGGCAGCGTAGTACGCGACGTCGCCGGCGACCGCGACGAGCGGCGACGATCCCGTCGTGTGCGAGAGCAGTTGTTTAACCGCCTCGTCGAACTTCGCATGACCGCGAGTAAGCCCCATGCGCGCGAAGTGCCGCTCGACTATGCGCTCGGCTTGCTCGCGCGTCATGTCGACGAACACACGTTGACCTTCGTGGGGCTCGTAGTTGGCGTTCGACTCGTCGGCGGACGGGTTCGCGTGATAGAGCGTCGGGGCGCCGCAGGACGGGCAGGGGATAGCGAACGGGGTGACGCCGTCACGGCTGTTCCAGATCCGCTCACGGTGGCCGCATTCGCATGCGTACCACGTCAGAGCATGGGCTTCGGCGTGTAGGCGCGACACGTCGGCCGCCGCTTGCTCGGTCGTCTTGCCAGCCTGCGCGAGCAGCTTATTGTGGTGGCGTTCATGGGCGCGGCGCTGGCTGCGAGAGCTGTTCGTGTGGCGCGGTTTCTTGTATGGATGCATTGTGGTTCGGAGTGCGAAAAAGCGAGCGCTGTACGAGCCGCCCGTAAAAATTCCGAGGTACTTGTACCGGCTTCGAGGCGTTGCCGCCTCTGCGGATGCCGGCGGCCGCAGAACGGTTACCGGGCGAACGGGTCGCCGAAAAAGAACGGATTGCCGGTTTTTTCGCGGATGGTCGAGATCACGCCGTTCGCGGCAGCTTCCAGCACCTTGTCGAAGCGAATCAGTTCGTAGGTGAACGTCAGCTTGGCATCACGCACGCGGTAGCGCAGACGAGCGTCGATTCGATAGGCGTCCCCGTTACGGAACACTGGAATCCCGATTGCGAAGCGTTCGAACAGTTGCATGCGTTGCAGCGTCGCATCGTCGTCGTCCTGGACGAACGACAGATTCTGGCCGCCGTTCTGAAGCCGCACCGCGCTTTTGAATCGGAAGTCCTGCGTCGCTTCAAAGGCGAGCGCCATTTCCAGCATCTGCGCGCCCGTCGGCAAGTTCTGACCGTCGGTCGGCCCGGCAATGTCCTTCGCGTTTTCTTCGATGAACGCGGCGAATTCGATCTGCGTAAGCGGCTTCTTGTGGTTCCCGATCCAGCGCTTCCACTCTTCGCTGAACTCCGGCTGAAACTTCGCGAGGTGATCGCGCCATGCAGCGCGCTCCGGATCTTCGCCGTGGTCGTTCAGAATTGCCGTGAATGCAACTTCGCCCTTCGGATAGTCGGCTTCGCACCAGACCGTCGAATCGGTGAGCGAGCCGTGTCGCTTCACGTACTCAATGAAGTCGTCAGGCGTCCGCAGACGAACCGATGCCGACTTGCGCAGCGGAGCGGCGAGATACTTCGAATCGTCGTACTCCTGCACCTTCCAGCCCGGCGGCAGGGCGACACGGCGAAGCGCAGCGCTAGTATTCGAGCCGATCTCGAGCGGGGTTTTCATTTCCCGCGCCAGCGTTTCGGCGATGTTGGTGTTCAGATCTTCCATGACTATCAAGTCTCCGGTTGGGAGGGTTAGGCCGTCTTGAGTTCAGACGGCGGGGTATCGGCCGTGTCGACGCGCTTCAGATCGAGCTTCTGCTGACGCGGATCGTCGGCTACGAGATTGCCTTCAGCCGTGGCGAACAGCATTGCCTCCATCGGTTCGTCGGCCGGCTTCTTGAGCACCGACTTTCCGGTCACGAGCATTGCGCCGCCACGGCTCGCCTTTTTGACGTTCAGCTCGATCGTCAACTTTCCAGTGCCGCCGTTCGTGTCGATCGTCCGGACGAGTTCAGAAAATTGCTCGCTCGCGTTATCGAGCAACATCCCGCCGGCGATGTGCCGCAGGACATCGGTTATCGGTCTGGTTGCCATACGTACTCCTATGCGCGTGTGGC
This sequence comes from Burkholderia sp. Ac-20345, assembly GCF_017104825.1. Taxonomy (NCBI): domain Bacteria; kingdom Pseudomonadati; phylum Pseudomonadota; class Betaproteobacteria; order Burkholderiales; family Burkholderiaceae; genus Burkholderia; species Burkholderia sp. Ac-20345. The sequence goes on from NZ_JAAGPO010000011.1 coordinate 44,586, forward strand.
GCGGTTGCGAATAAAAAGGGCCTACTCGCCTGAGCTTTCGGCCAACGGGGTCTATGCAAAGTGCTTGCTATGCAGCTCGTCAAGGCGCTCGACCTGCTTGTCGGACAGGTCAGTAACGTGTCCGGCACATCGAATCTTGTCGAGCTTGCGCACGAATTCCTGTTCCCACTCGGTCAGGTCGTTGGTGCCAATCAGCCCGGTAAGGCGCTCAATCATGGTTGCCGTACTGTAGAGACGCACGTTAGGCTCCGAGGAGGATCTCGCGGCGGTCCTGATATGCCTGATCCAGTTTGATGCGTTCCGCTTCCGGATAGGCGCGCGCTTCGTCAGCGATGACGGCAAGCACGTCTACGTCGTTGCACTGCTGAATGCGAGACAGCATTGTTTCGTACGGTGCAAGCTCGGGTGCGCCGTTGCCCGTCTGTTCCGCCTGCGCCGTTGTGGCTTGCTGTGTTCGCTCCTTCTCGGCGCGCACCTTCGCCTGGTAGGCCGCGCGCACGCGTTCTTTGTCAGCTCCGGTCGGCAGCTTCTCGATGTCCGCGATCGCGACCTTCAGCTCGTGCGCGGTTGTCGCGCTGGTGATGGCGGCGATCATGTCGTCCGCGGTCGGTCCGGCCGCATTGGGCGCGCCCTTCGATGCGAGCTTGTCGCGCAGCGACGTCGACTTCGATTGCGTCGCGCCCGCGGCCGCGCGCACTTCCTCGGCGCGGCCCATGTCGACAGGCTCGCGCGGGGCGCCTTCCTCGAGTTCGTCGGGTGTGTACACGCCAAGGATCACGTCAGGGCAGTACAGGCGCGACCAGCGCTTGACGGCGAGATACGCGAGCTGCTGTTTCGGGTCTTGGCCCCAGAGCGGCGAGTTGCGCACGCCTGCCTGAGAGAGCAGCAGGCGCAGCTCGCGGGGCTCCGCTTCGCCGCGGAACGTCGCCCACACGCGCACGCCGAGCCCGACCTCGTCGTCGATCGTCCAGTCGCGCACGATCCGCATTTCGCCCGGGTTGTTCTTCGCGGGCACCTCCTTGAACCGGCCGGCGATCCGATCCCACTCGCCGAACCATTCGTAATTCATGCGGCCGGTGACGGGCGCGCGGGCAGTGATTACCGCGTTGACGAGCTGTGCCTCATAGCCGAGCGTGCCGCTCACGAGGTGCGTTTTTTGCGCGACGGCGAACGGGTTCATGCCCCACTGCATCGACTGCATGGCGATGGCAAAGCAGTCGCCGCGGTTGCCCTGCAGGTGCTTCGGGACAGTGGCGCGCCCGGTTGCCATGATGTCTGCGACGCGTCCGATCGATTCGATGGTCGCGATGTCGAGAACCATGTCCGATGTGGACAGGGGCGTCGCGATCGGATTCGTAGCGAACGAGACGCGGTCGGATTGGAGTGCGGTTTCCATGCTCGGTTATTCCTTGGCCTTGGTGAATCGGAAGTCGACGTACTCGCTTGCTTCGACGGCGTAGGGCTTGCGCGCCACGGTCTTGCGTGTGTACTTGCCGACGCCGGCGAGTTCGCCGACAGCAGCGTTGCCCATCGCTTCGAGGATGTGGTTCTTCGCGGCGTCGCTGACGGACTCGTAGACCTTCCTGCGTTCGTCCGCGTCGCGCTTCACGGCGTGCCAGTGCGAGATTTCGGCGGGCAGGACGATCGCGTCGCCGTCGGTCCCGGGATACATGCGCTTGAGCAGTGCTTCGGTCGTCGCATGTTCGTAGTCGAGGGACGGCGCTTCCTCGCGCTGGACGTACTGCCAGAAGGCATACTCGCGCTCGATGATCGTTTCCTCGAGCTCGGCGTCGCGCTGGATGATGTACGTGCAGAGCTTGTTTCCGCCGACGCACGCGGCGAGGTGCCACTCGGGAAAGTCGAGCACGATCATGTAGTGGTGGCACTGCATGAGGTATTCGTCCGGCACCTGGTCCGTGCCGGGCTCACCCCATTCGCCGAAGCGGAACGCCATTGAATCGACGTTCTTGCATTCGAGGCCGCGCCGCGCGCCTACGACGAGGCGATCGACGTTCGCGCGCATCCACGGGTATTTCGGATGCTCGATGCTCGCGTTCCGGCGCTGCACCTTGACGCCGTTGCGACGAGCGTATTCGCGCGCGATGATCTCTTCCATCAGGTTGCCGAAGCGGATCCGCTCGATGTCGTCGAGGTTTTCCGGCTGCAGGCGGCCGGTTTTCTCGGCCCAGAGCTGGTACTGCGTTTTGTAGCGGCTGACGCCGAGCGCGGCGGCGGCATCGCTGCCGCCGATGCCGGCCTGACGGTCGGCGAGCCATTGTTCACGTGCGTTCATGCTTCCCATTCCTTGAAGTCGGCCGGCAGACCGTTCACGGCAAAACCGGCTTGTTGATAGGCCCAGACCGCGAGGGCGGTCATGTGGGGCGTCCAGCGAATTTCGATAGAGGCGGCCGGCGACGCGGCCGCGGCTGGCGACGGTGCGGCGAAGGCGATCAGGTTCTTGACGCCGCGATCGGCGACTTTCGCGCCGGCAACGGGAAACCGCGTGATCCACTTGCCGGTACCGGGCCAGAAGTCGACGATGCCGCGGGCCGTACGCACGATGAGGTGCGCGGCGCCGTTGCGCACGTCGAAGTCGTAGCCGTTCTCGCGCAGCAGCCGGTTCGACTGCTCGCGGTTGCGTGCGCGGCGCACCTGGCCGTCCGACATCAGGCTGTCGCTTTCGCTGCACTCGTTGCACGCGACCGCGTAGCCGACGGGCTCGCCGAGCCACGCGCCGCAGACTTCGCAGCAAGAGCCGTCGAGCATCGATTCAGCGATCTCGCCCATCACGCGCCTCCGACGCGAAGCGCCACGGCGAGCCACATAGCTGCGCCGGCGCCGCCGCCATAGACGGCGATCCAGAATGCCGCCGCGAGCGCGCGGTGTAGACGAGACGGGCGGTGCGTGGCGGCGCGCAACAGCGCGTTGTCCGGAGCGGGACGCAGCAGCAGGAGGCGGGCGGTTTTCATGCGCCGCCTCGTATCGTTTGCGTGGTGCGTTCGGTCTGCATGTCGTCGGCGCCGTCGCCTGCCGCGACGTAAACGTACAGAGCGAGCAGGGAGGCGATGAACAGGGCGATCGGCGCGGCGAAGCTGGCGCGCTGTCCGGCCGCCGTGCGCAGGTTGAGGCGGCACAGGCTGATTCCGGCGAGCAGCCAAGCGATGCCGACGATGGACAGATTGATCGTCATACGTCACTCCGCGAATCAGCGATGGCTTGCGCGTCGGCGGCGCGAATGCGCGCGACTTCGGCGTCGACGGCCCGGTTGAACGCATAGATCAGGACGAGCCCGGCTTCGCGCGGATCTCCGTCGAGGCATGCCCGGACGCAGCGGACGTGCGCGGATTCCGGGAGTGCGTACAGCGCGGCGGCAATCTCGGCCACGCCGACAGCATCGGTCGCATCCTGCTCGAGCGACGCCTCGTGGTCGGCCGCGTCGGTGAGCGCCGCATGTTCGCGATCGACCAGACCGCCGAGGATCTGGCCGGCGCGCGAGAGCAAAAGGGATTGAGGGCGCATGGCGTGCCTCACAGACGGCCGCGAGCCTTGCGGCGCACTTCGGCCGCCTGGTCGCGCTGATTGCGTCGGTCGGTGTGCTCGAGCTTGTCGAAGGTGTCGAGCAGGAACGCGTCGTACTTCCGCTTCTCGGCCGCCTTCCGCGCGGCACGGATCGATTGAGATTTGCGCATTGCGTGCCTCGCTCAGAACGGCAGAAGGGGCAACACGCGCGGCAGCGGTACGACCGTCAGATTGCCGTGCGGAATGCCTTGCTCTTCCCAGAATGCGATCGCGCATTCCTGCGCATGCGCCTCGGTTGCTGCCAGCGCGCCGTCGATCGTGACCGACTCGATGTACGAGCCGGCTGCGAAACTGACCTTCCAGTCATTCGCACTACGAATCATGTCGTTGATTTTCTTCTGCATGGTTCATCCATCGAAAGATGTTCGATGACAACAGAGGATTGGGGCGGAGCGCGATAGACCGACGACGCGTCGGTGCGCGCACCCTCCCCAAACCCCTAGTTGTCAAAGAACGAGCGCCTTGGCTACAGGCTGCGGCGCGTTGCGTGACGCAGCGGGGTGGGCTACGTTGGGATGGATATTAGAAGTTCTCTTTTAATGAGTCAAGAGAACTTCTAATACGTCTTGGCGGAAATTTGTAACAGCCGACGATCGTTTGGCCTGGAGGGTTGCCACGAGTCGCCCCTGAGGCCATGCGACCTATCACGCTCGTCGAGCGGCTGCATGTGGAGGGAAGGGTGATCCGGAATCTGGACGAGACGTGTACCGGCTGGCGGAGGCGCCGGGGCGGTTCGAGGATGATCAGATTGCGCTACTGACTTCGGTCGGCGCGACGCTCTGGCGGGAGGGGTTCGAGCGGCGGAGTTGAAAAGCTCCGCAAGTAGTGTCGCGGTCGGTCTCAGGCGACCAAGCGGTGTCGGATTTTGCGCTCTAGCGCATCTCGAGCGTCGATTGAGTCCACCATGTCATTCAAGGCATTCATCAGACGCCGAAGATCGCTTGCGCCGACTTCGCTGGCATTCCGGAATACGAATATAGGATCGCAAAACAGATATGCACAATAGGGCGCGAATTTATTGCGTGTTAATTAATGTCAAGCTAAGGCGTGTTGCAAAAGGGTGGTGACGCGTTGTAAAAGGGCGGTACGGCGTTGCAAAAGGGGGGTGACGTGTTGCAAAAGGGTCGTATATCGGAATTCCTGTCAGAGTTGACAGTAGGTTAATCCTTAAAATGTAAGGAAAACCTCAAACTAAATTAGTCGACAATTTGTTGTGACGGCACAACAAAACGCGTTATTCGTGCACTCGCATTATTGTCGTGGTGGGTTGTCCTGACCAGGTAATATCCCTTATTCGCCAATAGCTTGAGAGCAAACGTTTGCCGATCTCCGCGCAGACGATGTTTTGCAAGGTCCCCTTTGACGAAATTTGACTGTCCGAAATGATGCGTCGAAAAGTTTCATTTTTCGATACGATGAATGCGAGCTTTCAGCCGGCTTTACCGGAAGGTGCCTGTGCCGACGCGGCGCGGACATCGATCCGATAGTCGTCGGACGATAGCAGTTGAAGGCTCCCCATTTTCGGGACTAAACTGCTGTATATGCATACAGTGGTTTGGCTTGTAATCGACGTGCGGGGTGAAGGGTGAAGGGAGTAGCGAAAACGACTAAGCCTCGGTTCAAGCCGGGGGACACGGTGCGCGTCACGACGGCTTGGAACGTACTTGTGAAAGGAGAGCTCGTGCTGGTCCGTAGGCCGCACACTGCGACTGAATGGATTATTGGGCTCGACCGCCCGGTGTTGAGCATAAGTGAGGATCGGTGCGGTTACGTTATAACGCGCACGCTGATAGCTGACGACTGGGCACTCGAACCACTAGGCGGCGAGTCGGCGTCACGCCACATTGATGAGGTTGCTACGGATTCAGCCGTCCCAGAGGTTCGTTTTCGTCCGGAAGCATCCGAAGCATAAATTTGAAGGTTTGGGCGGGCTCCCCGGATCTGTCGGCTCTTAGGATGGCCTCAATAACCTCGCGGGCCGCCGGGCTGACTTCCGCCAAATCGATGCTTCCGTGGCTCGGCGGAACATCTCGTGCGAGCGTAGGGCTGATGTGACTTGGGTCTGCCCCTATCCGTGCGCAGATTGCCAGGAGCGCCCGTACATTGAGAGGGATGACGCCGCGGAAGTACTGGCTTATGAGTCCCTGCGTTCCCAAGCCAGTCTCTTCGGCGAGCCATGTTTGCGATGCGCCGGGATGCTCGCTCTTGTAGCGGTTCCACGCCGCAACCAAGCGGTCACGGTCCGCCAACTCTTCCACCGTCAAAGGGCGCTTTTCTACTGTAGCCATAGGCGAATGCTAAATAGCGTGACTAATATTTGCGTGACTCGATGATTAGAAGTTCTCTTGACCCAAGGTGATAGAAATTCTAATATTCGTGCATGAACAACGTCCGCCACCTTCGGAAGACCCTCCAGCTCTCCCAAGCTGAGTTAGCTGCTGGGATTGAAGTTACGCAATCCGCGCTCTCCCACTACGAGAACGGCAACTGCGATCCACTTGTTGAGACGGCGCGCCGACTGATTAGCTTTGCAGGAGCGCGAGGCTTTGTTTGGACGCTAGAAGACGTGTACGCGTCTCCCGACCACGCCGTAGCGGCTGCCCAGTCACCGGCACCGACTCCGAGTGCGGAGGCCGTGTGATGCCCGACGACATCAATGATGAAGTGCTGTTCGCACGCTCGGGCACGTCGCACCCGCTCGGCAAACTCTGCGAAATCGAAAAAGCCCCCGTCCCTGAGATCGTCAGCGACGTCATCACGCAGCGTGCGCGCGCCGCGGGCATGAGCCGTTCCGAGCTGATCCGCGACGTGCTGTGCTGGTGGGCGTGTCCCGACGACATGGAAAGGTTACTCGCCGAGCGGCGCCGCGTCGCGGCCATGAATAGGCCCGGAAATGGTACTGACGGGGACGGCGATGCGTGAAGGAGTTGCGCATTGCCTTGTGGGCGATTGTCGCGAGGTTTTGCGCACGCTTGGCGACGCTTCAGTGGACGCGATCGTGACCGATCCGCCCTACGAGCTCGGATTCATGGGAAAGGCTTGGGACCGCACCGGCGTCGCGAACGACGTCGTGGTGTGGGCCGAGTGCCTTCGTGTGTTGAAGCCCGGCGGTCACTTGCTGGCGTTTTCCGGCTCGCGCACGTATCACCGCATGGCGTGCGCAATCGAGGATGCAGGATTCGAGATCCGCGACCGGGTTCGCTTCGAGTGCAGTCCCGACACGAAGTATGGTCCGCTCTGGGAAAGCTTGAACGCCGAGCAGCGCGGCGCCCTGTTGGAACTGCTGAACGAACAGATTGGTTTGGGCTCCGAACTCGCATGGGAATACGGCTCCGGCTTTCCGAAGTCGCTCGACGTGTCGAAGGCGATCGATAAGGCTGCGGGCGCAGAGCGGGAGGTGTTGGCCGAAGGTAAGGCCGTAAAGCGGATGATTCCCGGCGCCGACCAGAATGCGACTGGTTCATGGATCAAAGACAACGGCCGCGAATACGTGCCAACCGTGACGGCGCCGGCGACGGATGCCGCGCGCCAGTGGGACGGTTGGGGCACTGCGCTTAAGCCGGCGCACGAGCCGATCGTCGTCGCACGCAAGCCGCTTGAGGGGACTGTCGCGGCGAACGTGCTACAGCACGGCGTCGGTGGACTGAACATCGATGCATGCCGCGTGCCATCTGGCGAAAGCACGGTTCGATCAAGAACGGAGAACGACTTTGGGCTCGTCAACGACGACGGATGGACGCCGACGCCCGGAACGAATGGAAGCGAGTCGGGCCGCTGGCCCGCGAACGTGATCCACGACGGCTCTCGTGAAGTGCTCGATGAGTACGCTACATTCGGCGAGCGGGGCGCCGCTGCGCCCGTGCATCGCCGCGGGAGCGACAAGTTTCGATCGACCTATGGCGCTTTCGCCGGCAATGTCGACGAGCACGGCTCGACGTTCCACGGCGATGCAGGGAGCGCGGCGCGCTTCTTTTACTGCGCGAAGGCATCGCGCGCCGACCGCAACGAGGGCGTCGGCGGCAGCGACGCGCCGGCCGTCGAAACGAACGCGACCATGCGCGAGCGCGAGAACGCGGACTGGCCGGCACGCAACGGGAACCACCACCCGACCGTCAAGCCGACCGAGCTGATGGCTTATCTCGTGCGTCTCGTAACGCCGCCTGGTGGAACCGTGCTCGATCCGTTCATGGGTTCCGGTTCGACCGGCAAGGCGGCTATGCGCGAGGGATTCCGTTTCATCGGTGTTGACGTCATGCCGGAATACGCCGCGATCGCGCGTGCGCGCATCCAGCACGAATGGCAACGACAGGAAGCGCTGCGCGCGCGGCCGGTGCAACTTGATCTTCTCGTGGACGCCGGGTCGGCTACGGCGCGCGCACCTTCCGAGCTACCGACCGTCGGCACGCGGCCACCGCCGCGCACGCCGATCGTGCTGTCGGACGACGAGCTTCCGTATTAAGGACCGAACGCGTATGACTGATTCACTACGTCCGACGCCGTATCCGGCGGATACGCGAGCGAAGGGCTGGCGATTTGAGCTGGACCATGAACGCATTCGCCAGTCCGACACGTGGGCTCTTGCTGCGCCTGAGATCCGGCCGTGGCTGCTGATGCTTTGGATGACCGCGTGGGAACAGACGCCCTGCGGAAGTCTTCCGGCCGACGATGAGCTGATTGCCGTGCGTCTCGGGATGCCGATGGACCAGTTCGTTGCGAACAAGAACCGCTTGCTGCGTGGCTGGTGGCGAGCTGACGACGGCCGGCTGTATCACGACACCATGACAGAGCGTGTCCGCGAAATGCTGGCGCACCGGGACGGCGAGCGCACGCGGAAAGCCGCGCAGCGGACGGCTAAGAAAACCAAGGCTGCGACCGGTGCTCAAGCGCCGTCCGTAGACGTCCATTTGTCCCACGGGACAGAGCCGGGACACACTCAGGACTCCCATGATTTGTCCCATGGGACAGGCGCGGGACTACCCCGGGAATCCGACACCGGAACCGGAACCAGTACCGGTAAACCCATAGGTTCTAACGACGACGTAGGGAACTTGATACGTGGTGGGGGTGTGGATAACTCGCCGCCGCCGTCGGATGTTGCGCAGAGCGAAAGCGGTGCTCAGGAGCGTCTGAAGGGTGGTGTTGCTACGACCCCATTGGGTGAGTCAAACGAAGGGCATGGCGGTGGCGCAGGCCGCGCGACAGCGGCATTGCCGACTGCGCTCCCCCCCGACGAGATCGTGGCTTTGCTGACGCAGTGGGAATTCGAACGCGGCAAGACCCCGCGCTTTGATGTCTCGGACACGACGGTGGCGATGTGGAGCCTGACGGCCGCACAGCTGCGCAGAGCCTACGACCTCGCAGTCACCGAGCGTACGCAGAAGCACGACCGAACGGCCGTGAACGCTGGTTTCCTCGATGCGTTCGTCGCGAAGGCGACGGCGCCACCGCGCGCCGTCGTGAAGCCGCTGCGATCGATGACCGATGTTGAGCTCGAGGCGGAGGGCCGGCGCCTCGGTGTGAGCACGCACGGCCTCGCACGCGACCAGTGTGTCGCGAAACTGGACGCCGCCAGAAGGGCGCCGGGAGGGCTTGCGGCATGAGCGACCGAATCGTCACGCGATGCCGGCGCTGCCGCAAGGAAACCGAGGTGTTCGGGTCGAGCTGGTGCGCTGGCTGCCACTACCCGGGCATCGATCGCGACTGGCAACGATATCTCGACCTCGTCGAGGAAGGCTATCCGCGATACCAAGCGCGAATCATGGCCGGCTTGGCCGACCCGGAGGACGGTGAACGATGAGTATCGACCCGAAGGCATGGGCGCGGCGGCTTGTCGCCGAGTACGAGACGGGCCAACCGACGAAGCCGACGAACGTCTACCGCGTTGCGTATGACGCGCTCGGCAAGGCGTTTCCCGAAGGCGGAATTGTTCAGGTTTGTTCAGGTGACGTTCAGGTTTCCCGCGAACCTGAACAAACCGCATCCGCACCGCCCGCAGTGCAGAGCCGCGCAGCAGCGATCGCCCGGCCCGCGTGGCGTGCGTCTACCCCGGTGCCGCGACATGCACCGATCGAAAACCCATGGTGGGATTCCACCGACCGACGCGAGGATTTCGCATGAGCAACATGGCAGGCTGGCGCGTTGTGCGCCTCAACGGTAAGCGGCACGTCATTCCGCGCGGCGATCTGCGCGAGCACGCGCCGAACGGTTGCTCGTGCAACCCGACTGCGGATGACGAGGATCCGGACGTGATTGTGCATAGCGCGTTCGATGGCCGCGAGGCGTTCGAAACCGGTGAACGGAAGGTGTCGTGATGAGCAAACAACAGACGAACTGCGCTGATGCGCTGACGGACGATCGCATCGACGCCGTTTGGAGCGCGCTTCCGGGCATCCGCATCCACAACGAAGCAGTCACGAAAGGCATCGACACGCGAGTCGCCCTTCGGCGTGCATTTGCTCGCGCCATCCTCGCAGCGCGGTTCGACGCGCTTCCGGCGCCTGAGCAGGCAGCGTTCGAAATTGCTCTGGACGCGCTCGCCGAATATCAGCGGAACTGGGATACCGGCTTGCCTGCCGAGTATGCGCAAGGCGAGCGGATCGCGATGGAGTGCGCGTGCGAAGCCGTCCGCGCAGCCTTGGAGGAAGCCCGGGCCGCATCTGCCAATGAGGCGTGCGCGGACGCGTTCGAAGCATGGCACGGCGATCCTGCCCGCAAGGTCTATGTCGGCGACAAAGAATCGGCGCGCATCGGTTGGCGGGCCGCACTCTCCGCTCGGGCAGCGGGGCCGACGGACGACGACAAGCTCTGCGCGGAGCGGTATCGGTGGCTGCGGGCCCAGTACTGGAACGAATCATCGTTGTTCGTGGTGGCTGGTCATCACTCCCTTGTCCGTCTCGGTGCCGACTGTCCAAACGGCGAGCGCCTGGACGCCGTCATCGACGCCGCCCGCGTAGGGGAAAGCCGATGACAGTGGCTTCGCTACTCGCCTCGCGCCCACGCCTCGACGTCAGGGTCGAACCGTTTGCCTGCCGCCATCCGCTCCCGGAACCACGCTCGGTCGGACTCTTCCTCTTCCTCGATCGTCGGCCGGCCTTTTGCCTTCCGCATGGCGTTCATGCGGGCGATGTCGATGTGCGTGTCTGCCGCGATAGCTGCGATCGCCGTCGCGTTCCCGTAGCCGATCTCGTCGGCCATTGCTCTGTCGAAAAATTTGGTCATGCCACGTATATCGGCACCGACGTGAAGAAGTTGAGGGCGTACCAATGACCATGCGCAAACGCAATTCTGGCTACATCGGCACCGCGCGGATCCGTGACGAGATCGGGTGCAAGCCGGCGCCGATCTCCATGGTGCATGCATCGAGCGTCGGTAAAACATCGGTGATGCCTATGATCCTTGCTCAGATTGAGGGCGCAGCGCGGACGATGCATTCGTCGGCGCCGGTGCCGCTCGAATCTACGCTCGCGCGCATGGTTGGAGCCGGCAAGCGCGCAGCGGTACCGCGGGCGCCGAGCGCGATCGAGGAAATGTTCGCGATACACGCACGTGCAGCGCAGTTGCCGGCGCCCGCGCGCGAGTTCCAGTTCGACGCGTCGCGCCGCTGGCGCTTCGACTTTGCCTGGCCGGACGCCATGATCGCGGTCGAGGTGGAGGGAGGCACGCACGCCGGCGGCCGCCACACGCGCGGCGACGGCTACGCGCGCGATTGCGAGAAATATAACGCGGCGACGCTCGCCGGCTGGCGTCTGCTGCGCTTTCCGGGCGAACACGTACGCAGCGGCGCGGCGATCGCGACCGTGCTGCGCGCGTTCGGACGGTAGCGGGGAAAGGTGAGGATTTACGGGAATTGATGACGAGGGCTGCATGACCATTTTCGACCACGACGATACGACGACCGCGCCGCGCGCGGCGATTGAGCCGCTGTTCAAGAGCACCGAGCACGCGCTGCGCTACGCGTTCACGTACAGCACGCAGCAATACGGAAAGTCCGCCATGGCGGTGATGTACTCGCCGCCGGGCTCAGGGCGCGGGCTCGGCGGCATCGACGGCGCCGGACAGGCGGGCATGGTGCGCGCGGAGGTCGATAAGCTTTCGCCGGCGCAGCAGGCCGTGCTGATCGGTCGCTACGCGCCGCCGGATCTGCCGTGCGCGTGCGGCGCGGCATGCTGCTCGAAGCACCGTCCGAACAAGGAGTGGGCTGCGATGCTCGATTGGCTCGCGCGATACACGGCCGTGCTGTTCTCCGGTTGCCTGAGCAACGAACGGCTGCGCCGCGCGCTCGTGCGCAACGTGCTGACCGGGCAGCAATCGGAATACACCGCGCTCGGGAAGCAGTACGGCGTCGATCGCAACACGGTTGCTAAGCACGCGGCGATGATCGAGGCTGCGCTAATCGGTACGCGAGGCGAGAAGGGGGAGTTTGACCGCGCGTATGAGCGCGTCGACGACTTGCTGCACGACGCCGGATTGATCGGTCAGGTTGGCGACGCGTAGGCAGGGGAAAAGTAGCGCAAACGGTGAAAATCAAGATGGGGCCAAATCGATATACTCATTGACTCTCTTACAACTATCTTCCGGGGTACACGATGAGTATCAGTATCGAAGACCGTTTCGACATGACTCTGAATAGTCCGGGTTCGCTTTATGCTATCGACACGGCTGCTGTCGCCGCAGTGTTGACGTTCGAGCGAATCCACGAGCAATTGCACCGTCGCCAATCTGTTGAGCCGCAATATATCGCGGAGGTTGCGGCGCAACTCGCGGCGGGGGTCATGGCAGGTTCCGGCAAGGAGAACATTTGATCGCTTGACCTTTCAGCATTTCGTGCTGAAAATAGGCCCCATTGCACCGCCACAGGTGCGCCCGAAACCCGCCTAGTGCGGGTTTTTTCATTTCCACGCCCGCGTCAGGTTGCCCTGCGCGGGCGTTTTTCATTTCCACCCCGGAGCCGCGATGCCCGAAGCCCAGACCACTGACATGCCCCGATTCGTGGGCCTGAAGATCATCAACGCCCACCGCATGACCCGCGCCGAATACAACGCGTTTCGCGGATGGGCGTTGCCTACCGACGAGAACGGCGCCGACGAGGGCTATCTCGTCGAGTACGTCGACGGCGGCCCCGCCAACACCCCGCATTTCGCTGGTTACGTGAGCTGGTCGCCGAAGGATGTGTTTGAGCGTGCGTATCGCTCCGTTGCGGGACTGCCGTTCGGCCACGCGCTCGAGCTGCTGAAGCAAGGCAAGCGCGTCGCACGCGCGGGCTGGAACGGTAAGGGCATGTGGCTTGCCTACTCGCCGGGCTCGGCCGCGCTGCCGGCAGAGAAATTCTGGGCCGGCCCGAACCGCGACTATGCCGCGGCGAACGGTGGCACGGCCGACGTGCTGCCGTGCATCACGATGAAAACGGCGACCGGCGAGATCCTGATGGGCTGGCTCGCCAGCCAGACGGACATGCTGGCCGAAGACTGGACCGTCCTGGAGTGACCATGACCAAAGCTCAAGACCAATCGATCGAACAGGCCATTCAGGCTACCGGCCAGACCGGCCGCCGTGTGCGCATGGAACAGATCGACGCACTGGTGGAATCGCTCACGGTGCACGCGCAACGCATCGAAGGCACGTGCTCCACCATCGCGCTCGCCGTGCTGCCGAACGGATTCACGGTGGCGATCGGGCATTCCGCCTGCGTCGACCCGGCCTTGTTCAATGCTGAGATAGGCGTGCGGGTGTCGACCGACGACGCGCTGGCGCAAGCCCGAAAGAAGCTGTGGGAGCTGGAAGGCTACTGCCTGAAGAAGGTGCTTTCGAGCGTCCCGCTCGCCGACACGGCCGAAGCATCGGCGTCGTAATGCGCAACTGTCGATGCCGACGTCATTTTTCACGACACAGGAGGTCACGTATGGGATGCCCTTGCAAGAAGCGGTTGCCGCCCCCGCCGCCGAGGAAGCGCTGATGAAGATCAATCCCTGCGATCGCGAGGACAGCCGCATCGGCGCCGCGTTTGCTGCGCTCACCTACGGCACCGACTGCCGCTGCTGCATCGGCGCGCGTATCGTCGCGGCGCTCGTGTTCGGCCTCGTTGTTGGTGCGGCCGTCGCGCACGTCCTGTAAGCCATGCTTTCTGCCAAGCGCCAACGGTTCGCCGACGAGTATCTGAAGGATCGGAACGCGTCGGCGGCCTATCAGCGCGCCGGCTACAAGGCGACCGGCAATTCCGCCGAGACGGCTGCGAGCCGCCTGCTACGGGATCCGGAAGTGCAGGCGTACATCGAGGAGCGCGAGGCCGCGCTGCGCAAGCGGTTGGAGATCGAGCAGGACGACATCGTCAACCTGCTGTGGGACGTCGCCCAGGCTGACGCGAACGAGCTGATCCAACATCGCCGCTTGTGCTGCCGCTACTGCTACGGCACCGACTTCGGATACCAGCGCACGGCAGGCGAGCGCGAGCGGGACTTGCACGCGTGGGAGAAGGATCAACGGAAGGCAGAGCGCGAGGCCGCCGCCGAGGGGAAGGAACTGCCGGCCGCCGTGTTCGACGAGCAGGGCGGCACTGGTTATCACAAGCTGAAGCTGCCGCATCCGGATTGCCCCGAGTGCTTCGGCGAGGGCGTCAGCGATGTGTACGTGCCGGACACGCGGTATCTGTCGCGCGCTGCGCGCATCGCGTACGCCGGCGTGAAGATCACCCGCGACGGGATGGAGGTCAAGACGCATTCGCGCGTCGACGCGGCGATCAAGGTCGGGCAGCACCTCGGCATGTTCAAGGAAGTGCATGACCACAACCACAAGGGTGCGGTCGGGTTCGCCGACATTTCGGGCGACATGACGCCCGAGCTGCGCGAACGCGTGGCGAAGGAAATGTTGCTTGCATCCGGGTATGAGTTCGACGAGTAACGAGCAGATAGCCGGGATGCTCGCCAGTGCGCGGGACAGCCTGATTGTCTACTCGCTGATGACCGACCCGCGGTATCGGGCGAACCGCTTTCACCGGTATCTGGCGAAGGTCATCGAGGAAGCAGTCGCGGCCGGGCACGGCCGCATCATGATCTTCGCGCCGCCGCAGCACGGCAAGAGCGAGATCGTGTCGCGCAAGGCGCCGGCGTGGATCATGGGCCGGCATCCGGACTGGCCGATCATCGCGGCGAGCTATGGTGACGATCTCGTCGAGCTGAACGGCGGCGCGGTGCGCAGTTCTGTCGCTTCGCCGATGCACCGGGCCATCTTTCCGAAGTTCGCCCTCAACCCGAGCAGTTCGGCGAAGGCGAATTTCCAGACGACCGAGAGCGGGAAGTATCTCGGCGTGACGATCCGCGGCGGCGGTACCGGGTTCCCGGCAAAGGTGTTCATCATCGATGACCCGTTCAAGTCGCGGGCCGAGGCGGATTCGGACACGTTCCGCGAGCACGTCAAGAACTGGTATCGGTCGGTGGTCTATCCGCGGCTCGCCGAGGATTCGATCCTCATCATCATGCATACGCGCTGGCATGACGATGACCTGGCAGGCTGGCTCATCCGCGAGCACCCGCAGGAGAACTGGCGGATCGTGAACCTGCCGGCGATCGCCGAGGACGATGACGAGCTCGGCCGCGCGCCGGGCGAGGCTCTGGTACCCGAGCGCTTCTCGGCGAAGTCGCTCGACCAAAAGCGCGTCGCGGTCGGCTCGCGCGAATGGTTGTCGCTGTATCAGCAGAATCCGCCGACGAAGGGCGGCGGCACGTTCCTGAAAGACTGGCTGCGCTACTACGAGTCGAAGGATGTAATGCGCGCCGTGTGGATGATGAACCGCTATCTGCTGGTCGACCCCGCGCGCACGCAGAAGAAGACCAGCGACTACACGGCAATCGTGGTTGTCGGCCTTCACGTGGACCGGAACTACTACCTGCTCGATGCGGTGTACGACCGGCTCAAGCTGAATCAGCGGGCCGCGTCCGTGATCGAGATGCACCGGAAGTGGAAGCCCATCGAGACGGGCTACAAAAAGACCGGGCACGAGCAAGACATCGAGTATCTGGAGGAAGCGCAGGGACGCGAGAACTACCGCTTCAAGGTGCAGCCGCTGTCGGAATCGGGACCGAAGGAAGCACGCATCGAGCGCCTGGCACCTGACTTCGAGGCGCAGCGCTGGTGGTTCCCGCCGACGATGTGGAAGACCGGCGCCGACGGCGAGCTGCGCGACCTGACTGCGCAGTTTGTGAACGAGGAATACCTGCCGTTCCCGGCAGGCAGACACGACGACTTTCTCGACGACCTGTCGGGCATCAAGGACATCGCGGCGAAGTGGCCGGCGGCGACCGCCCGCCGATCGCGATCTAACCAGCAGGAGTTTCTGATTGTATGAGCGCCGTTTCCCTTATCGGTATGAAAACGCAGCCGGACGTCGCGCAGCCGCCGCCGGGCGCGCGGTTTCAGGAGACGCGCGAGCAGCAGGAGCAGTCGCCGGTTAGCGACCTTGCCGCGCACGTGCGCGAGTGCTTCAACGTCAACCGTACGCACCGGATCTCGAGCGGCATCGAGGAGAAGATGCTGCAGTGCACGCGGCAGCGCAACGGTGAATACGATCCGGACGACATCCCGAAGCTCGGCGGCGTCGACGTCTTCATGAACATCACGGGCCTGAAGTGTCGCGCGGCCGAGTCGTGGCTGAAGGACGTGCTGGTGAATGCGGCGGATCAACCGTGGACGATCAGCCCGACACCGATTCCGGATCTGCCTGACTCGCTGATGCAACAGGTCGAGCAGTTGGTCATGCGCGAGATCGTGGCGCGCGGGTATCCGAACATGGTGCTCGATCAGGAGCGCGCCAAGCAGCTCAAGCAGGTAGCGCTCGCGGAGATGCAGCGCGTTGCGTCCGATGCGTGCAAGCGCATGTCCGACAAGATCAACGACCAGATGACCGAATTCGGTTGGAAGGCCGTGTTCGAGCAATGGCAGTCCGACATCGTGACGTATCCCGGCGGCGTGCTGAAGGGGCCGATTGTTCGTAACCGACGCTCGCTCAAGTGGAACGGTAATGAGCTCGTCGTCGCGTCGCAGCCTGTGCTCGTCGACGAGCGCGTTTCGCCACTCGACCTGTATCCGTCGCCCGAGGCGACGGACCCGCAGGACGCGAACAACCTCATCGAGCGGATGAGGATGACGAAGTCCAAGCTGTACGAGTGTATCGGCTTGCCGAACTTCGACGAGGACGCGATTCGGATGGTGATCGACGAGTTTGAGCATGGGTTTCGCGACTGGTTGTCGAGCGACGGGCCGCGGGCGCGCGACGAGAAGCGGCAGGGCTCCCTCTGGCACACGAGCGAAACCATCGACGTGCTCGATTTCTGGGGGCGCGTGCAGGGTAGCAAGCTGAAGGAATGGGGCGTCGACGTCGACGATCTCGAGGCGCAGTACGAGTGCAACGTCTGGCTCGTCGGTGACTACGCGATCCGCGCGCTGCTGAACCCCGACCCGCTCGGCCGGCGTCCGTATCACGTGACGAGTTTTAACAAGCTGCCGGGCCAGTTCTGGGGCGAAGGCATCCCGCAACTGATTCGCGACATCCAGCGCGCCGCCAATGCCGCGGCGCGCAGCATCATCAAGAACATGGCGCACGCCGCCGGCCCGATGGTCGAAGTTGACGTCGACCGCCTGGAGGAATCCGAGGACAACCCGGACAGCATCCATCCGTGGAAAGTCTATTTCACGAAGGCGAGCAACAGCGGCAACGGGCCGGCCGTGCGATACGTGATTGCCCCGTTCATTGCCGGCGAACTGCAGCGGATCTTCGACCGGCAAATGCAGCTCGCCGATGATTTCTCGGGCATCCCTGCATACACCTACGGCAACACGGGTGTCGGCGGCGGCGCGCGCACGATGGGCGGCCTGTCGCTGCTGTATGGCGGCGCGTTGAAGGGCATCAAGAACGTCATCATCAACATGGACCGCGACGGCATCGAGCCGATGATCGGGCAGTTCTGGGCGTTCAACATGCTGTATGACCCGGACCCGACCATCAAGGCCGACGCGAAGGTCGTCGCGAAGGGGGCCGAGGGCATCCTCCAGAAAGAACAGGCACAGGCCCGCAGCATCGAGACGTTGCAGACGATCACCCCATACGCATCCGCCGGCCTCATTCCGAAGGAAGCGTTGTCGGAACTGCTGCGCCAGTGGCTCGACGAGCAGGGTTTCAACCTGTCGCAGTGGATGCCGAACAACGAGCTCGACCAGCAGATCTCGAATGTGCTCGGCGGCCCACCGCAATCGGCAGGGCAGCCGGGCGCCGCAGGCGCGCCCGGCGCGCAACCAACCATGCAGCCGGGAACGCCGCCGCCGCCACTCGATGGCCGGCAGGGCGCGGCCGTTCAGGCCATGCAAGGCAGTCAATTACCGAGCCCGTAACGGGCTCTTTTGCTATTGAGGGCATCAATGAAACTCGACGGCTACGACGTTGAACCGGGCGACTACGTGTACGACCTCTTCTTCGGCGATGGGATGGTGAAGAACCTTACTGCCGACGGTCGCGCCGTGGTGGCATTCGGTCCGCGCACGTTCACTTACAACGAAGCTGGTGTCGGCCAGCACGGCCGGCGCTCGCTGTACTGGCACAACCCGATCCTGCTTGTGCCGATGAAGGATGAGGCAGCGTGGGACATGCAGCGCAATCTCAACCAGGCGATCGCGCAATGCCTGCGTCCGGGAGTGAACTGACATGGCGCACCAATCCCTTTCCGGGCGCAGCGCCAATCGCGCGAGCGCCGACAACGATTCGGCGAGCCTGATTTTCGGGCCGCAGAGCGACAGCAATGTTTCGCACATCGTGCAGGTCGAACACGATCCGCTCGTCGTGAAGGCGTACAACTTGGCCGATGGCGACGAAGTGCGCGTCGAAATGGTCGACGGCGACGGCGCCGGCTCGATGTTCGCGCCGTTCTGTCCGTTCGACGGTCAGTCGACGTTGACGCACACGCGCACGGTATTGCCGATCGGTATTCCCGGCCGCTATCGCTTCGTGCTGCAGCGATCCGACGGGGGCGCCCCTTCGCTTGGCCTCGTGCTGGTTCGTGCACATCCGGCGCAGATGTCGCACGACTGGCTCATCGCCTATCTGCGCTGCAACGGAGGCTAATCCATGTCCCTGAATGGTGGCGGCGCGAGCCGCACGAAGCGCACCGCGTTCATGGATACGCAGGTGCTTTTCGGCCCCGACACGCTCGACGCGGTATCGCCGACGATTCAGGTCGACGACGAGCCGGTGATCGTTCGCGCGCACGCCCTCGGCACGGGCGAAAGCGTGCGGGTCGAAATGGTCGACGGGCCGGGCGAGGGCAAGTACTTCACGCCCTACATGATGTCCGGCTGTCAGGTCGTCATGACCCGGAAGTGCAACCAGATCGCGATCGCGGTGCCCGGCCGCTATCGCTTCATCCTCGACGGGGCGCTGGGCGCAGCCTATGTGATTGCGTTTGCCGCGTCGATGTCCCACGAATTTTTACTTGGAGCAATGAACATGGGCGGCTGCTGCGGCGAATCCCCGACGAGTCTCCCGCCGAGCGGCGCGGCCGGCGGCGATCTCGCGGGTAACTATCCGAATCCGACGATCGACGGCCTGAAGGCGATCAGCCGGATCATGGACGACTCGAGCGCGAGAACGCTATTGGTCACGCTGCTGGACTCGTTGATTCCGGCGATCCCGTCGTCGTTGCCGCCGTCGGGTGTTGCCGGTGGCGATCTCGACGGCTCGTACCCGAATCCGACCATCGACGGTGTGCGCGCTATTCAGCGGATCCTCGCTGATTCGCAGGCCGCGCAATTGCTGGCGCAGGCATTTCCCGATTCGCTTCCGCCGAGTGGCGCCGCGGGCGGCGACCTGACTGGCACGTACCCGAACCCATCGATCAACGTCTCGAAGGTGGTGAGCGCGATCGCGCAGGACGACGCAGTCACAGCAACGCTCGCATCGTCGCTCTGTAGCGCGCTCGCGTGCTGTATCACCGACACCGTGGAAAGCATTGCATTCGATCCGGTCAAGATCGCGTCCGTGTTCACGAAGTGCAACGGCTCGGTCCATGTGCAGGGCGATGCGATTCCGACGTGCGACGAGATGAACTCGGCGATCACGGCGGCGGTGGGAAGCGTCCCGGCGGACAAGTTCCTGAAGATCGTCAACTACGACCCGGCGACGCACACGATTACTTTCACGCTGTCAGACGGCGCGACGCAATACACCGTCAATCTCAGCGATCTGCTGCCGATTGTTGTCGCGCAGGCGGCTGGCCTGAGCGGCAATGGGACGGCCGGCGCGCCGCTCGCCGTCAAGCTGAAGGCCGACGGCGGGCTCGCGCTCGACGCAGACGGGCTGTCGTTCGCACCGGGCGCAGCGCAGGCCCCGGGTACGTCTCAGGGCAATGACCTACCGACGGCGATTCTCGGCGATCGAACCGCATTGCTCGGTGCGCCAGCCGGTTGGCTCGACATCGGCGGCGGCCGCAAACTTCCCTACTGGAGCTAAAGCATGGCGACGAAAACACCGATCGTTCTCAACGGGAGTCAGCATTCCCCCCTTGGCGCCGATGACAAGCTGCCAGGCGGCACGGTCGCTCTGTCCGCAGATGCCGGCAACCGACTTGCAGTCGGTTCGGATGGTGGCTTGTTTGCCACCGAATCCATCTCGGCGGATGCGCTCAATGTGCTTTCGCGCGGCAGTGATGGCGGCCTGTACGCAGCCGGGGCAACGTTGCCGTATTACCGATGGGAAGTCGGGCATAGCTCGCAGCAAAATGGCGGACTCGGGGTTGATATGGGCTCGTGGTATCGGATCGACATGTCGATCGGCGGTGACGGCTCGCTGCCGGTGACGATCGACGGAAACGGCTACGTCGTTCTGCCGCAGGGCCAATATCTTGCGTTCTCGGGCGCGCACGTGATTTCGACAATCGACGGCCAGATGGTGCAGAACGAAACGTGGCAGGCGTCGTTCATGTTCGACCAGAGCTTCGGGTTCCCGGGCGTCTACCAGTACAACGCGCTGTATTTCAAGCGCTTGGACAATCAGCCGGAAGACTTCACGTTGTCGATGTCGGATGTGCGGCGCGTCGGCGTGAAGGACAACAAGGCTTGTTTCGGTTTCGCGAAAACCAACACGCACACGGTGCGGCCGCAGGGCTATGTCGGCGTCGTCAAGATCGGGTGATCCATGAAAGCTACCAAGACCTCAACATCTATTCCGAAACCGAAGGTAGTGCAGAAGTCCGTGCCGAATCGCTTCGAGCGCCCCGACGAACCGCGCACGCCGCCGGCGCGCAATGCAGGCGGCGGCGGTATTGCCGTGCCTGCGAAAACCTGTAACTGCGGCGGCGCGGGTCTGGTTTGAAGCGGCCGAACGCACAGCAGTTGCTCGCGATCGAGCAGCTACAGAGTCGCGCGCAAGCGTGGGAGATCTTGCTCGAATGGCTGGGCGAGAACCACGTTCGTGCGCTCGCTGCTTGCGCGTGCGCCGATGACGAACTGGCCGTGCGTCGGTTGCAGGGTGAAGTCCGCGCGCTGTCCGGCGTCATCGACGCCCTTACCGCCAAGAAGTAGCGCGAGCACACGCCCGCACCAATCCACCGGCTGGCAGCGATGTCCGTCGGTTTTTTTTCGCCCGCGACCTGGCTCGGCCCTCGCGGGCTTTTTGTTGTGACATCCGCTTTCACGGCGGCTCACGGAGATTTTTGCTATGGGACTCCCCCGACATCTGCGGGACAAGTACAGCGCGACCGACGGCGCTCCGATCGCCAACGCGGCAACCGGCACGGCTGGCACGCAAGCCACCTCCACCCCGGCCACGCAACAGCAAGGCACGACGTCAGGCGCGCAGGGCGCCGCACATACCGATCCGCATGCCGCCACTCCTACGGCCGCAGCCACGACGGGCACGCAGCCTGATGGCTCGACCGGGCAGGACGGCGGCGCCGCGTCGTCTCAACTCCTCAACCCGACCGGGGAAGGTGGTGCGGAGGGCGGCGCCGGCTCAGGCGGCGACGACAACTTCAGGCGCATGGAGGGCCGCTACAAAGCGGAAGTCACGCGCCTGAAAGGTCTGCTCGCCACGGCAGAGGAAGGTGCGCGCGGCGCGTCGCAGCTCACTGACCTGCTGATGGAAACACGGCAGGAACTGTCGAATACGCGACAGCAGCTCACGCAAGTTCAGGGCGGCGGCGAGGCCGGCGCACGTGGCACGCCGACGGGCGGTCAAGGTGGGGCGGCGAGCGAGCCGGCTTTGCCCGAACTGTCCGACGAGGAACAAGCCATGTACGGCGACTTCGCGCCGGTCGCTGAGAAGCTGATCGCGCGCGCGACGGCGCCGTTGCTCAAGCAGATCGCCGAGTTGCAGACGGCGAATGGCACGAGCAGCGACGCGGTGGGGCAGTTGAACGAGAACCTGTTCGTGCGGGACGTGCGATCGCGCGTGCCCGAGATGGAAGCCATCACGCAGAGTCCCGCGTGGAAGGAGTACCTGCAGCGCAACATCCCGCTCACGCGTTTGAGGATTCAGGACGCGTTGGTGAACGCGCACAACGAGCGCGACCTGGCCGGCGTCGTGTCGATCTTCGACACCTTCAAAACCGAGCAGGGTAGCCAACAGCAGCCGACCGACACCGGCACTACCGCAGCGGCGGCTGCCGGCGGTGCGGCTGCTGCATCGTCATCCGCGGACGCCGGCGGGCTTGCGCAATTCGCAACACCGGACCGAACTGCATCAAACGGCACTGGCAGGCCCAGTGCCAAATTCAAGGAAAGCGACTATCGCGCGCGTGTCGACAGCATGCGCACTGGGCGCATTACCAAGGCTGAGTTTATGCAGTTCGACAAAGAATTTCAGGAGGCCCGGAGCCGGGGTCTCGTGTCGAAAGATTAGGAGTAAGGCATGAAATCCTCCGCTGGCTATTCGCAGTACGCGGACGTTCTCATCACCCCGCAGTTTGGCGACCGCCTCATCGCGCGCGGTTACTGCTCGTTCGTGGTCGGCGACATCACGAACACCGACTACACGGGCGACCTCAACAAGGGCGGCGACCAGATCACGTACTTCATCGAGCCGGAAGTCGAGATCAACGAGTACCAGAAGAACGGCACGCTGCAGCCGCAGGAACTCGAAAGCGAGTCGGTCACGATGGTTGTTGACCGCGCGAAGTACTACAACGTCAAGCTCGACCGGATCGATGAGAAGCAGATCACGTTCATCGACAAGTGGGTCGAATCGTTCCTGAAGCGCGCCGACTACAACATGAAGCGCCTGCTCGATCCGGAAGTGCTCATGCGCATGGCGCTGGAAACGGCACCGACGAACAAGGGCATGAACGCCGGTCGCGAGTCGGAAAGCCAGGATCTCGGCGAGATTGGCAACCCGGTGCCGATCACGGGCGCGAACGTAATCGAAGTGCTCACGCGCCTCGACGTCGTGCTGCGCGAAGCGTGCCGCTGGGAGGACGGCGAGATGTTCGTCGTTATGCCGAACGTCTCGCGCAATGCCCTGATGTCGTCGGACCTGAAGGCTGCATACCTGACGGGTATGTCGCAGTCCCCGATTCTCAACGGGAAGTTCCCGCTGCAGATCATGGGCTTCGACATGTACTTCACCGATCAGGTGCCGAAGGTGCAGGACATCGCGACGGGCAAGACCGCGTACTGGATCGTCGCCGGCAACAAGAAGGCGACCGGTTTCGCGCAGCAGCTCGAGGACCACGAGATCATCACGATGGAGCACAGCTTCGGCAAGTTTTATCGCGGTCTGTGGGTCTACGGTCACAAACCGTTCCTGCGCGACGCGCTCGCCGCGCTCTACGCGACGTTCTAACACGACGCCGCGCGCGAGGCGATCGCGCGCGGCCGATCGAATACGGAGCTATCCATGACGTATCACGCACTCCATCACGGCGGCAATGTCGTCCGTAACCCGAATCAGGAGATGTACCCCGCCGCACCGCTGCCGGCGACGGATCACCTTCAGCAGGCGGCACACAAGACGCCTTGCGTGTTCTCTAACACACGCCTGTTCGACTTCAGCCTGCGCGACACGCGTCGGCAGGCCGGCCTGCAGCAGTACCTCGAGCGCATCAACGCGGCGAACACTCCGCTGCAGTCCGGTGACACCATCGGCGCGTGCGCAATTCCTGCCGGCTCGCTGCTGCTGGGCTATGCATGGGGCGTCGAGAACGTTGCGCCGGGCGCCGCGTTCACGATCAAAACCCACTTCGGGGGTGCAACGATCGACACGTTCACCGCTGCAACGGTCGACTCCCATTGCGAGCTGCTCGGCTCGCCGGTGTGGCTGAAGGACAACGAGATTCTCGACCTACTCATCACCTCGTGGCCGGCGCAGGTGCCGACCGATTTGCGGTTCTGGGTGACGCCGCTGCTGATCGTGCCGAAGGTCGGTAACTGACCGGCGGCCGACAGGTACGCCAGACGTTGAGACGGGCCGCACGAGCGTCGTGCGGCCCTTTGTTTTTGATGCAGGAGAATACGATGCCCAAGCAGTTCGCCTATCGTGACGCACACGGCAAGGTCTACCCGGCTCACGCCGCGCTCGCTTTTCAACCGGGCCTCGTGCCCGGGCACTACGACACCGATACCCGGCAGTTCACGCCGATCGGCAATCCGCAGCAGCAAACCGGCACGATCATTACCGATGCCGCCGCCGGCCACGACCAGAAGTTGCTGTCCGGACTCGGCGAGGACCGCGGCGCCAATACGGCGCCGATCGGCGCCGGCGTCGCATTCACGCTGACGCCGCTGCAGGCCGAGCTCGACGCCGCGCTCGCGCGCTCGGCAGAACTCGACGGGCGTGTCGCTGAACTGGAATCGGAACTGTCGGACGAGCGCGAGCGAAGCGCCGCGCTGGAGGCGCAGGTCGCAGTGCTGACGCACCAGTTGCAGGATGCGCAGGGCACTCAAGGCGCGAACGGGCCGGGTACGTCCGGTAGCGACGGTGGCACGAGCGACGCCGGCGACCCGCCCGCGGATACCGGCACGAACGGCGGTACGTCGGGCGACGCGGAGCAGGACGACGCGCAGACCTCGGCCGGCGACGCCGGCGCGAAGCGCGCGCGTAAGGTCACGCCGTGAGCATGATCGTTCGCGATGTTGTGCGCGAGGTGGCGGCGCTGCTCAACGACGACGAGGAAGGGTTCGAGTTCACCCACTGGACCGAGTCGGATCTCGTCGAATACGCGAACGATGCAGCGATTCAGATCACGCAGTGGCGCGTGTCTGAGTTCTCGAAACCGCACACGATCGACCTGGTAGCCGGCGCGCGCCAGACGCTGCCGGCGGATGCACTCGCGTTCTACCGCGTTGCCGGCACGGTCGATCGATACGGCCGGACGATCGGCCAGCCGTCGGCGACGGATGTGGCCGCTACGCGCATCGCGGCGAACTGGTTCGAGTCGCTGGCTTGCCGGCGATCGACGGGCGATTACGTTGTTCGATCGTTCTCGTTCGATTCGGACGATCAGACGTCGTTCTACGTTGATCCGCCAGTCCCGCCGGGCAAGAAGGTTCAGGCCGTTGTCGTATATGCGAGCGTGCCGGACCGCGCGGAAGTTGATGGTGCGCTGTCGGTACCGCCGATCTATCACAACGCGGTCATCGAATGGATGCTGTACCGGGCGTACGGGAAAGACACCGAGAGCGCTACCGATGCGATGCGCTCGACCGAACATCACACGACGTTCAACAACATGATGGCCGCCGCGCAGCAGATCTATGACCGCTATACCAAACAGGTGACGAGCAATGGAAAACCCCGTTGAATTCGTGCCGCTCGACCAGTTCATGCCGTTTGTGATGGCGGGGGCGCAAGGGCTTCCGGAAGCGATGGCTCAGGCGTACGTGCGGCAGGCTTGCATCGATTTCGCAACGCGCAGCAGCATTCTGCGTCGACGCGTGATCGTGGATTTGCAGGCGCGCGTTACCGAGTATCCGATCTGGGGCGACGAGCGCGAGCAAGTCGTCCGGATCAACGAGGTGGCCGTCGACTGCACGCCGTACCGCGGGCAGCGCAACAGCATCGTATTCATGCACAGGGGCGTGCGGTTCACTGTCGCCGACGGCATGCTGCGGCTGTCTCACGTGCCGCATCACGATCGACCGGGCGCTATTGAGATCCGGCTGTCGGCTTCACCGACACAGGACGCGTGCGATGTCGATTCGCTGCTCTACGACGACTGGCAGTCGGCGATTGAGGACGGCGCGCTCGCGCGCATCTATCAGCTACCGAACTACCAGTTCACGTCGTTCCAGCTCGCGGCGCAGCGCGGGCGTAGCTTCGACGAGAAGATCGTGCGCGCCCGCGTGCGTGCATTGCGCAGCGATACGAGCGCCGTGCTCACGGCGACAGCGCCGCGCATTGTGTGAGGTGGCGATGCGACGGCCTTCCGTTATTCGACTCGACCGGTCGGTTGCCAAGACCGCGTTTTCGATTCAGTCGGCGCATGCGTGCTCGGTCGAGCCGTCGTGCGTGTCGCTCGAGATCCGCCGCGCGGGCACCTGCGACGCTCCGTTGCGCTTCCGCGCAGCCGAACGTGACGACGATCTGCGTGTTGTGTTCGAGTGGGACCGACGCATCCGATGCCTGGCCCCCGGCCTGTACTCGGTGCGAATCGAGGCGGCCGGCGTACCCTGCGGCGAGCTGCTGGCGCAGCTTGGTGACGAGTGCGCCGTGACCGGCTTCGAGAATATCGAGCGCACGGAGTGCGGGCCGATCGACGCGACGCAGCCGGGATGTCGCGGCGGCTGCGACGTCGGCTGCGGTTGCGATCCGGTTCCCGTTATCTATGTTCCTGCTTATGACGTACCGAGGGGTTGCTGATGTTCAAACCGATGGTGGGGTTCAATGCGCGCTTGAACGCGCGCCTGCTTCCCGATGACCTCATTCTGCCGTTGGCGGCGGCCGACGTGGCACGCGTTGCCGCCGCGCTCGCGACGGCCGGCGACTACACGCGGTTATGGGTCGGCGACGCGCACCAGCACGAGATCGTGATGGCGACGGGAATCGTCGACGGCGCGGTCGCGATCAAGCGTAGCGAGGAGGGAACGGTCGCGCGCGGCGCGCCGATCGGTACGTGCGTGTCGTTTGTCTGGACGGCACAGAACCTCGCCGACTTTATTCAGCAGGGGCTCGGCGGAGTACAGCCCGCAGTGTGCGAAGTGGTTCCCGGGTCGGATCGTGTCACCGTGACGAAGAAGGATTGCAGCGTGACGATTGACGTGCCAGCGTGCGGTAATACGCAATGGCGCTCCGGCAATCAGACATTCACGCAAGACGAGGGCGGATGTGTGAGCGCCGAGCCGGTACCGAACC
This sequence comes from Burkholderia sp. Ac-20345, assembly GCF_017104825.1. Lineage (NCBI taxonomy): Bacteria > Pseudomonadati > Pseudomonadota > Betaproteobacteria > Burkholderiales > Burkholderiaceae > Burkholderia > Burkholderia sp. Ac-20345. Next base: position 71,485 of record NZ_JAAGPO010000011.1, read on the forward strand.
CCATAGCCGACGGCGAATTCGTCAATGCGACGGTGACCGTGAAGGATGGACAGATTGTGTCCATCAAGTCCGGCACGAACATTGTCTATAGCGGCGGCGGTTGCTGCACGGGTTGCGGAGCGTCGAGCTGATATGCCGGCCGTCAAGATTGCCCGCTTTGGTGGCGTGGTACCACGATACGAGCCCACGCTGCTGAAAGAGAACATGGCGGCCGACGCCGCGGACTGCAAGCTCTGGCACGGCGTGCTTGAACCGTTCCGCCGGCCGCTGCCGGTTCATGACGCGGGGCTCGTCGTGCGGACGATGCACCGTTTCGACTGCTGCTGGCTCGCGTGGGACGACCAGTGTGTCGACGTTGCCGAGTGGTTGCCGACGTGCGAGCGGGTGTATGTAACCGGTGCATTCGAGTACCCGGTCGCGGCTGAGCTGCCCGCCGATGGCTGCGTTATGGACTGGCGGCGCGTGGGGTTGCCACTTCCTGATACTGCGCCGACGGCGACGGCTCTTGACGCGACGAAGCCCGAATTTACGACGTCGAGCCGCATCTATCTGTATACGTACCTTGACAGCTTCGGGCAGGAGGGCGCGCCGTCGCTGCCTAGCGATGAGCTGCTGGACATGCACGAAGGCGCGGCCGCACGGATCGATATTCCAGCGCCGCCCGTCGGGTGGGACATCTCCGGGATTCGGCTGTATCGCCTGGCTGAAGGGTTCAACGATGGCACGAAGCCGGGGGCAGCGACGCCGACCGCGTGGCTCGTCGTCGCGGATCTGCCGGCGGCCGCGCAGAGCTACGTCGACGCGGCGCGGACCGATCAGCTCGGCGAGGCGTTGGTGTCGATGCAGTACTCGCCGCCGCCGGACGGTCTTGCGAACATCACGCAGTTGCCGGACGGCGTGCTCGCCGGATCGGTCGGGAATCAAGTTTGGTTCTGCGAGCCGTACCAGCCGCAGGCGTGGCCGATGGACTACATGCTGGCGCTCGACGATAACGTGCGGGCGCTGAAGTGGCAGGAGGGTGTGCTGTACGCGATGACGGACGGGCATCCCTATGCGATCGCAGAGGATTGCGTTGATGGCTCGTGCTGTCGCAAGGTGTTCCGGTTTCCGAAGGCCGCGCCGGTCGCGTCGCGCAAGAGCGCGGCGCAGGTTCCGGGCGGCGTCGTGTATGCCAGTCTCGCCGGCTTGGTTTCGCTGGCCGGCCAGCGCATGAACCTCGCGACCGCGCCGTGGTGGGCGCTCGACGACTGGCAGGCACTGCTGCCCCATACGATGATCGGCGCGACGGTCGAAGGCCAGTACATCGGCGTGACGTGCAATCGGGCCTTCCTGTTCGATCTCCGGGACGGAACCGACAACGACGGGATTCCCGACAACGACCTGATGCCGTTGACGCTCACGCCGAACGCGCTGCACACGGCGCGCGACGGGAAGCTGTATCTCGCGTTCGGTAACGTGATTCACGAATGGGACGCCGGCGCTGACTTCATGCCGTATCGCTGGCGCAGCAAGACGACCGCCGCGCCCGGGCAGATGAATTTCGCCGCGGCGAAGGTCACGTTGTCGAACTATCCGGCGCCGCGGGTCGCGCCCTTCGGTGTTCAGTTCCGGTTCGTGACCGACGGGCGCGCGGTATTCGACCGACCAGTGAAGCACTCGAAGCCGTTCCGGCTGCCGCCGAATCAGCGCAAGCTCGATTTTGCGGTCGAGGTGTTCGGTGTCGAAACCGTGCGGGAGATCAAGTTCGCGACGAGTATGCGCGAGCTCGCGGGCGGTTCGGGTACCGGCTCGACCTCGGCCGGCGCGGATGCGTTCCTGCAGTCGCTGACATCTGACAATCCTTGACGGTTCAGCGCTCGTCGCTCGATTATCGTCGGCTGATCGACAGGATTATTTCTCGGAGGGGTTCAGAATGCGTAGATTGTTGGCTGCGTTGGCCGCTGTTCTGGCGATCGCATATGCGAGCGTTGCATCAGGTCAGACATACAAACCGGCAGACGCGGGCGCGGCTCTGCAGGCTTCGCAAGCCATTGCGCTCCCGTCGTGGCCCGAATATAAGACCTTGACGAACTACGATGCGCTCGACTACTCGGCGAAACTGCGAGAGTGGAGCTTTTATAGAAACGACGTGATCCTCGGTATCGCGGCGGATAAGGGCGAGGACGTAGGTACGCTGCAGTCATTCTTTGATGAAAAGTACAGCGCGGACAGACCTATTCAGCCATCAGGTCGTCTCGAGCCAGTGAGTGCGAATACTTCCGGTTCACCCGTTACTTGGGCACCGTATCTTGCTGTTCTGCTTTCCGTTTCGATTGCGTCGGCATGCCTTGTAGCTTCCAATATGAAGAAATTGGGACTTGCGACGGGATGGAACGGAATGCTGATTAATGGTGTTCTCTGGGCTACCGCGCTCCTTGGCGCTGGCGTTTTCTACAAAATGCTTGGAGGCGTGATCGGGGCTATTCCGGCCATGATTGTGTTGGGCGCATCGTTCGCGCGGGGCGAGTCGATCAAATACTCGCGAGCGCGGTCTATGGTGTTGTGGGCGTCCGCTAGTTTGGGTGCTTTTTTCATCTTGGCTGCAGCGCTGTTCCCGCTACTCGCACCACCGGATTATCGTTAATCACGTGTAGTTGCACGTTATTAAAAACTCAACCCCGCTTCGGCGGGGTTTTTTATTTCAGGAGCAGTATGACCACAAAGGTTTTCGCGCAACGTGATCTGTCATTCGCGCATTTGCAATCGGTTCTCGAACTGCTTCCGGATGCTGTGGCCGAGGCCGGCGGCGGGAAGAGCAACCCGATGTTGGTCGCTCAGGGTATTTCGGCGGTCGCGTCCGGAACCGACCATCGATTTTTTGCTGCGCTCACTGTTGACGGCGTGGTCGGCGGCTTTATGGCGGCCGTTATCGAGACCGACATTTTTCTCGGCGTGCGCACCGCGCGCGAGGTGTTCGCGTGGTTGCGTCCGTCGGCACGAAACGCAGAGAACCAAGCGGCGCTGCTCGAGGCGTTCGAAGCCTGGGCGACTGCTCAGAAAGCGGAACGCCTCGAATGTCTCGCGGAACTTGGCGATGCAGGCGAGCGCTTTGCGGCGGCCGCGTCTTCACGTGGCTATGCGAGAGCATCGACGGTGCTGCGCAAGGTTCTTTGACGCGAGGGTGAGACATGGCTGACGCGGTTGAAATTACCAACTGGGGGGGCATGGCCGATCCGCTGCAGTCGGGCTACTACGGCGCGCTCAACCAGGTCTGGTTGAATCAGCAGGCGAACGCGGACACGTGGGCGGCGAAGGCGTTAGCGAACGATGACGCGAATCGCGCACAGCATCAGAAGGACGTTGACGCGTGGACGAAGTGGCAGAACGAGTGGCTGACGGCATGGGCCGTCGCTCAAGCTGCCTATGCTGCTGCACAAGTTTTGCTCGCGAACAACGCGCTCGAAGCGGCGAAGGACGCGGCAAACAAGCAATACGATCTGGCGAACAGGCAGCTCACGATCGCCGAAGAGGAATACGCGCGGTTCAAGGCGCATTTCGCGCCGTGCGAGGATGCGACGATCGATGCCGAGTGCGCGCGCCCGGAATACACCGAGCCGATCGAGGACGAGGCTAACCGCGCCGTAGTCGAGATCCGCGCACAGTTCTCGAACGCGCAGCAGCAGGCGCAACGCCGCCGCAATCGATACTGCATCGGCGCGACCATCGCGACTGATCGGCAACTCGTGATCGATCAGGCGCGCGCGAGCGGCGAGGCGAAGGAGCGCGTGCGGCGCTACCTTGAGAACCGCCAGTTCGACCGCCAGCAAATCTACTTCAACCGCAAGCTCCAGTTGTTCAACATCGGGCGCGGGATGCCTGCCGAAGCTATCCAAGGCATCGGCACGGCCGCGTCGCTTCTGCAACGTGGCTCCGACCTTGAGCTGGCCGCGCGCAACCAGTTTTACGGCGCGATCCTGTCCGGGCTTGGCGGTGTGATGGGAGCCGGCCTTTCCGCATACATGGGACCGTCGCCGGTCAGCTCGACGCAGGGCGCGCGTAGCGGTTCAAGCATCGGCGGGTTCGGCGGATTCTCGAGCGTTACAAGCTTCGGCGCTGGTTTCGGCGGCGCGGGAATGATGGGCTCCGGCGGCCTCGGCTATGGCTTCGGCTCGGGCACCGGTTCCGCTTCGTCCATGTGGGATGCGAACTCACTCGGGCCGACGGCCACGTACGCATAAAGGTAGACGGCTATGGGATATTACGGAATCGCGGACGCTGCGGGCGACTTCAGCAGGACCCGCAACAGCGATCTCATGTCAGGCGTGGACGCCTACGACAAAATGACCGATGCCTTCATGAAGGGCTATCAGGTGCCCGAACGAATGCTTGCGTCAGACGCGAACGCGCTCGGCAATTCGATCAAGTTCGACACGCTCAATCAGGGCTATGACGACATGGTGCAGGCCGGCACCAACACTGCTGCGACGAACGCAGAGCAGACCGGTGTGAACCTTCACAAGCTGGCCGCCGACGATTCGATCCAGACGTTGCGCGCTCAGGCCGCGCAGCAGGGCATCACGAATCCCGTCGACGTCGCGAACTACGTCTCGAACAACCTCGCGCCCGAGCAGGTTGCGGCGAACCCGTACCTGCAGAACGCGGCGACCGACTATCGCCGAATCGCGGGCTTGCAGCAAACGAATCTCGGCGCGGCGCTGGGCGGCAATCTCGGTAGCAGTCTCGCGACGGACGGGCTCGGTGCGGCCGGTTACGGTATCGACGCGACGCTCGATGACAGCGGCAACATCGTCTATACGGACGCCGCCGGCAATCGTTCGCTGCCGTTCTCGCGCGGCGGCGCAGTGCCATCGGCCGCTGCGTTCGGCGGCAACGTCGACCCATCCGCGCAGTACGGTCTGCACCTGGAGGACATGGCCGCGCAGAGCGCGCGCACGAACGCTCAGCTCGCACAGCGCGATCGCTACGATCAGATGCGTTGGGGGCAGACCGGCGTTGGCGGCCCGAACCAGAAGGTAATTCTCGGGCAGATGGAAAGTGTTCGGAAAGCTGCGAACGATGCCTTCAAGCGAGGCGACAAGGTGGCCGGAGCGCAATTGAGCCAGCAGTACAACGCGCTCCGGGTTCAACTGGAGGGCGGCGCGGCGGCCGGCGCACCGAGCGCTGGCACGTCTGGCATGAACGCAATTACCGGGGCGTCGCCGGGCGGGGCCACGACGGGCACTATCGCCAACCCAATGCAGCCTGCCGCAAGCGCGATGCCATCCTCGCCATACCTGCCGGCCGCGGCGGCGGTGCCGCACGCGGCCCCCGCAGTTCCGGCGCAACCTTCAGTGCAAGCTCCAGCAGTGGTCAACGCGGCGCCCGTTGCACAGCCGGCGGCGGCGCGACCGATGACGCCGGCCGCGGCGCAACCCGCCGCAGCCGCGCCCGCCGTTGATCATCAGAAAGCGTTCGATGCCGCGACGGCGCGCGTCAATAGCCTGATGGCCGGGCTTCGGCAAATGGATGCCGACGCAGGGCCGCGGACAGTGTATGGGCCGCTCAATCCGCCGAAGGGGTATGCAGAGGCGCGTGAGCAACTGGTGGGGCTGCTCGGACAGGCGCAAGGAGAACTAGACCGGTCGAAACAGGCGCTCTCGGTCGCGAGGTGGCAGGCCGAAGATCAGCGGGCGCGCGCTGAGCAGGCAGCGGCGGCCACCGCGAAAGGCGCCGCGGTTCAGCAACTGCTCGATCGCTACACGAAGGGGTACTGATGGGAAGCCCGAAAGATCAATTCGTGCGGACGTACGGCGCTGTCGCGCAGCGCGCCGGCGAGCAGCTCGGCGTCGCGCCGAACGTGCTGCTCACGCAGTGGGGACTCGAAACCGGTTGGGGCAAGTCCGTCATTCCCGGCACGAACAACCTCGGCAACATCAAGGATTTCAGCGGCGGCGGGGTGCGGGCGCGCGATAACGCAACCGGGTCCAACGATGCATATCGCGCCTACGCGACACCGAACGCATTCGCTGACGACTACGCGGCGATGATCCAGCGACGCTACCCGAATGCCGTCGGCGCGGGTGGTGACGTGGGACGTTTTGCGACGGCACTGAAACAGGGCGGCTATGCCGAAGATCCCCGGTATGTCTCGAAGATGGCGACCACGTATGGCGCGCTCACCGGGACGCCGGTCGCAGCGTCCGGCATTTCGGATGGCGCGGCACGCGGGGCGGCAGGAGCCGACGACGACATGGCCTCGATGTACGGCATCGATCCGAACATGATGGGCGGCGCCGCGGCGACGCGTGTGTCGATGGCGCCAGGATCGATATCCAAGCCACTGCTCGACCAGCAGACCGCGCTCGACCGCACCGCCTCACCGCAGGGCGCAACCGCGCAGCAGACCACGGTTCCGGATTGGGGATCGTGGGTGGACAGTTACGTTAAAAGCATCGTGAAAAATGCCTGATACCTTGAACCCCTACAACATCGCGACCGAGGACACCGCGGGGCGCTTGCGCGCGCTTGGTGTGCTCAGCTCGTACGATCCGCCGCCGGTTGCCGTTTATGGTATGGATCAGATCGCGCCTCAGGCGGCGCCGGCGCAGACTGGCCCGCAACAGGTCGGGCCGGCTGCGCCGAGCTGGAACGACTATAAGTCGGCGAACGGATACGACGCTACCGATTCCGTGAACAGGCAGCAGCTCTGGGACACGTATCGGAACAACGTCATCCCGGACATCGCCGCGGCACATGGCGAGGATGCGAATACGCTGCGCTCGTTCTTCGATCAGCAGTACGCCGTCGACAAGCCGAAGGCTCCGACGCGCACGATGCTGCAAGCGGCGAACGACACGATGATCTCGGCCGGCAACGCAATCTTCGGCGGCATCAAGTCGGTGTCCGATCTGGTCGATCCGTCGTCCGGCGTGTCGCACTGGCTGGGCGATCGCATCAAGGAAGGACATCAGCAATACTCGCCCGTGATGCAGGACGAGGAAAAGCGCCGCGACCGTGAGATTGCCGACGCTCAGGCGCGCGGCGACAGCGCGATCATGCCGGCACTGAGCTACTACGTGCGCAATCCGTTGCAGGGTGCGGCGGAAGCGGGCGGGATGATCGCGCCGATCGCAGCAACCGGCGGGGTTGCGGGCGCCGCAGGGCTGGGCGCGCGCGGTGCACTCGCCGCGAACACGCTGCTCGGCGGGGCGATGGGCGGCGGCCAGGTACGCGGCAACCTGTTCGACAAGATCACGGGCATGTCGGACGGCGACCTGATGGCACAGAGCCCGCAATATGCGCAGCTTCGCCACGCGGGCGTGAGCGAGGCCGATGCGAAGCAGCAGCTCGGCACCGCATTCGTGTCGAACCTTCCGGAGATCGGCGGCGCCGCGGCGCTCAATGCTGTTGGTGCACGCTTCGGTCCGGTTGAGCGTGCGCTCGCTGGTGCGCCGGCCAGCGTCGGGCGTGCGGCAGCGACTGCGCTCGAGGCGGGGTGGCAAGCAGGACAGGGCGCGGGTACGCAACTGGCGTCGAACATCGCCGCGCGCGGCGCGCTGCCGAATCAGTCGTTGTCGGAAGGGGTCGGGACGGCGGCGGCCACCGGCGCACTGTTCGGCGGCGTAACGGGCGTGGCGCTTGGCGGTTCGCACGGTGGCCGCGCCGACGCTGCGCCGGCGGACGCATCGGCAGACGCCGTAGCGTCGGCGCAAGATGCGGCCGCGCCGGTTCTCGCGCTTCCCGCGCCGACATACCGACTTGGCGGCCCGGACGCGCCTGCCGCGCCGCAGGGTTTCACGGTCGAGGGATCGGCCTACAACGCGGTACCGGACGACGTGACGGCAGCGCTCGGCACATTGCCGAAGGTGTACAACCGGCAGTGGGCCACCGACTACCTGACGTCGGCGTTGCGCAACGGTACGCTCGAGGACGCGGCGCGCCAGCAGAACTCGATCGGTCGTGCAGCGCAGGCGCTGCTCGCTCGCGTGCAGGAACGGGCAAAGCCCCGCCAGTTGGAGGCCCCTGAGACGCTTGCCGCGTTGCCGGCGCCCGATATGCCCGACGCGAGCGGTGCCACGCTCGTCGACGCCGCGGGCGGCGCGCGCCAACCGACCTATCAAGAATCGGCCGACGCGCGCGCCGCTCGGCAATCCGCGCTCGATACCGGTCTGTCGCCCGACGTGCGGGCGTCGCAGGATGCGCGCACGCGCAGCGCCGACGCGCCGGCCGCTGCTGACGATGGCGTGACGTTGCCGGCCACCGAGGGCGGCCAGCCGGCGAGCGATGCCGGTGCGGCGGATGCGTCGAGCGTGCCGTCTGCACCTACCACTGGCGCTACGGACGCCGGCACGTCGGCCGGCGACGCGCGCCCGCTCGTACTCCAGAACCGTGACCGCGCGAGTGCCGGTGCAATCGGCCAGATGAATGCGATCGCCGCGAACCCTGACGCGGGCCGGCTGTCGTTCTCGCGAGACTTCGCGAACGGCGCGCCCGTAGTCGAGGCCAATTCGGGCGTTGCCATTCCCGCCGACCAGCTCGGGCGACAGGATTTCAGCGTCGCGGCCGACGGGCGGCGCATCCCTGTACAGTACGCGGTCGTCGACGCCGATACGCTGCTGCCTTCGAACGGCGCTGATGGTGTGCCGAATGCCGGCTACGCCCAGGGCGAGCCGAATCGCATGCGCGCGATCGCGGGCAACGGCCGCGTCGCGGCGCTGCAAGCGGCGTATGAGCGTGGCACGGCAGGCGGCTACCGCACGGGCATCGGCGCCGACGCGGCGCTGACCGGGATCTCGCCGGATGTGATTGCCAAGATGCACAACCCGGTGCTCGTGCGCGTGATGCCGCGCGAGGCAGTGACGCACGACATTGGCGACGTGTCGAACACGGCCGGCACCGCGGCGCTGTCGCCGGTCGAACAAGCATCGACCGACGCGCAGCGCGTGAATCTGGACGCACTCGAATTCACGGACGCCGGTGAGCCGACGCCCGATTCCGTGCGCGCGTTCGTGCAATCGATGCCGGTCGGCGAACGCGTCGGCCTGCTCAACCCTGACGGGTCGCCGACGCGCCAGGCGATCGACCGGCTGATGTCGGCGACGTTCCAGCGTGCCTATGGCGATCCGGAGCTGGTACGCCTGTACGCGCAGGCCACGGACCCGGAGGCCCGCACAGTGCTCGGCGGCATGGCGAGCGCGGCCGGCGCGATGGCGCGCCTTGATGGAGCTGGCGACCTTGACGTGCGGCCGCTCGTCACGGACGCCGCGCGGCTCGCAGTGAATGCGCGGCGCTCGGGCGTGAAGTTGCAGGACTTCGCGCGGCAGGGCGATATTGCGATGACGCCGGACGCTCGTGCGTTCGTGCGTCTTTTCGCAGACAATGCGCGATCGGGAAAGCGCATCGGCGAGGCGCTGCAGCGCGTGGCCGATTTCGCACACAACGAGGTGACGAAGCCGACCGAGGATATGTTCGGTAGCGTCGAGCGCGCAACGCGCGCGCAAGTACTGGAGAACGTGAATGACACCGCAAGGCCGCAAGATCTGGGCGTCACCGTCGGGGGTGAGCCTGCTGAATCGGGTGCTGTACAGCAAGCCGCTGACACCGGGCGACGCGCAGACGATCGATCTGCTGAAGAAGTCGGGTCCGCCGGATCAGGCGAAGCTGCATGGCCCGGCAGCGAACCAGCCGAAAGCCTAGAGCAACGTCGCGCGCGCGTCGTTGCGGAGATGGATCGCATCGAGGCGCAGGCTCGCGAGCGGGAGCGAAGCGGCGACGCAGAGGGTTTGCCCTCCCGTACCGGCTACAGCATCGGCGACCGCGAACTGGTAACGGACTGGATGACGGCCGCCGAGCGCGACCGCTATCACGAGCTGCGAACGCAATTGCCGAGCGCCGGCGAAGAACGGCAGGCCGCCGCGGCGCGCGTGCAGGCGAAGGTCGCGGAGCGTCGGGCGCGCGCGGAGTCCACCGGAGCGGATGACGCCCCGCTGCTGACGAACCCGACGCCGGCCGAGCTTCGTGCGCGTGATGAGCAACAGCGGGCGAGCGCGGCGGCCGATGCTGATGCGCAGCGCGCCGTGGATCGGCGTGCGCAGGCCGACGAGCAGGCGAAGGATTTCCGGCTGACCGGCAGCGATCGCGATGCCGATCGCGCGGCGGCGGCCGGACAGGAGCCGTTGTTTTCGCGGTCGGCTCAGAAGTCCGTCGACGCCAACATCAAGCGCGGCCGGACGGCGATGAACCGGGCGTTGACCGAGCGCCGAAGCGTGCATCGCGCAATGTTTCGGTCGGGCCTCGGGTGGGTGGATTTTGTGTGGGGCGACACCGGTCGCGTCAAACCTTCAGGCAAGACCAAGGGTGCGATGGGGATCTCGCATATCGTCGAGGCTCGCCAACGGAAGGACGGCCTCGATTACGCTGGTGTTGTGAGGCTGCTCGACAATGTCGTGACGACTGTTGCACGCGGTCACGAGTGGAAGCGGGAAAGTCTCGGGAATGTGGAGTCGCTCAAGCTGCAACACGGGGCGACCGAGGTGTTGCTGACGAAGCGCGCGGGTAGCAACGCTTGGATCGTCTCAGGATATGAAGTGCATGAGGGGAATCCAGGTGCGACGCCGGTCGGTTCCGGTACGCGACGCCCTACACATTCTGACTCTACGCCTGCCCAAGACAGAATGGGAGCTGGATTCGTGGCTCCTGATTCGAGTGTTCCAGCGGATGCCGGGTCCACCGATACGCGCGCCACAGCGAGTAGCTGGCGGGCGACGGGTGCAGGAAGCGAACGTAGTATAGCAGCGCCCCCAGATGCCGACCTTTCACGCAGACAAGCCCCTCCGAGTGAGGGGCTTTCTGTTTCTGGGGCCGCCGGGTCGCACGAAAGTCTCGGTGCACTGCGCGACGCGTGGGAAGCTCGCGGCCTGAAAGTCGACGTAAGCGAGCGGCGCGACGGGACCATTACGCTGTCACGCATCGTCGTACCGGACGGCGAGCGACAGAGCGGCGTCGGCTCGGCGTTCATGCGCGATCTGACCCACTACGCTGACGAGCACGGCGCTCGCATCGCGCTGTCGCCGTCGACGGACTTCGGTGCGACGTCTGTAGGCCGGCTGCGTGACTTCTATCGGCGGCACGGCTTCGTCGAGAACAAGGGCCGCAACCGCGACTTCGAAGTCAGCGAGTCGATGTACCGGCAGCCGGGCGGCGCGGATCTCTCGCGTGGCGACGGCGTTGGTATGGTTGGCGACGACGTGCGCCGAGCGATTGCCGATGACACCTTCAACCATAACGTCGATGTGTACGACACGATCGACGATGCGCCGGACTACGTGCGCGAGCAGGCGCGGCGGGAGGGCGCGGACGACGTCGAAGGCTTCTTCGATCCGCGCACGAACCGCGTCGCGCTGATTGCCGAAAACATCGCGAGTCCGGACCGTGCGCGCGCCGTGGCGCGCCACGAGCTGATCGGCCACTACGGCATCGAGAACATGGTCGGTCGTGCGGCGATGCGCGATCTCGCGACGAAGGTGTCGACGGCCGAACGGCTCGGGAATAAGGTGTTCCGCGAGATCGGCGCGGAAGTGGATCGCACGCAGCCCGGCCTGTCGGCTGACCGGCGCGCGCGCGAAATGATCGCGATGATGGCTGAGCGGAACATGCATAACAGCATCGTGCGCCGTGTCGTCGACGGCGTGCGGCAGTTCCTGAATCGCATCGGCCTGCTGCACGGCGACACGACCGACGCAGAGATTGCGGGGATGCTGCGCGACGCGCAAGCGTACATGCGTGAACAGGGGCGGCCGTCGATCGCGGACCCGGAAGCGGCGACCGCCTTCGCCAATACGCGTCAGGCCGAACCGCGCAATCCCATGTTCTCGCGCGCCGGCGCCGTGCGCGCTCCGGTGCCGATGGCCGGCCACGAGCCGACCGTCGTCGAGCGCATGCGCGAGATGTGGCGCAACCCTGCACCGACGAAGGATGCTGCGCGCACACTGCTGTCGGAAGGTGCGTCCGCACCGCAGCCGAAGTGGCTCGAGGACGCGACCACGGCGCTGTTTGACTATCGCAATCCGATTGAGCAGGTGATTCGGCGCAGCGGGAACACGGCGGCGGGCCGCGATTTTCGGAACACGATGCGCACGTTCGAGGCCGCGACACAGAAGACGCTGCACGACTTCGAATCGTCGCGTGTCGACCCGATGCTCGGCACGCTGCGCGACGCGTGGAAAAGCGACTTCGAAAAATTGCCTTGGTACAAGGAACACGGATACCGACAGTTCCTGCAGGACGTCGGCACGATCGGGAACCTAGTCAAGCATGGCCGCGAGCGAAACGCCGAGATTGCGCGCAAGACGGCCGGCAAGGACTTGGCTGGGTCCGGCGCGACGAACGAGGAGATCGCGGCATTCGAACAGCACTTCCGGAAGTCGGCGCCTGGCCTCGTCGAATTCTACGAGGGGCTGTACCGCGACCACCTGAAACCGATGCTCGACTATCGCGACCAGACGCTGCGCGATGCAGGCCTGCTCACGCCCGAGATGGAAACGGGGCGCCCGAAATACGACTGGTATCTGCCGCTGTATGGCGATCCGGGCGAAGTCGATGACGGCGGCTCGCTGCCTGTTGGCGGGGGCGCCAGTCTCAAGTCTCCGAAGGATAAGCAAGCGATGGGCCGTAGCGGCACGCTCGCCGACAACCCGCTGCAAAACGTATTGACGGCCGCCGACTCGGCGATCCGCAACGCCGGCATGCAGCAGTTCAAGAAAGACTTCGTGCGCTTCGTGAAGGACGCGCCCGGCGCGAAAGCGCTCATGTCGGCGAAGGTGAACGAGGCACCCAACTTCGAGATCTTCGAGAAGTATGTCGACAAGGACGGGATCGTCAAGCAGCGCGTGAAGCCGAACGCGACGATGTCGCCGGACGCCGTCGTGCTGCGCGAGGGGGACAGGACGACGATCGTGCATGTGGGGAATCAGAAGGTGATGGACGCGTTGAAGGGCGCGAACCGGGCGCAGATCGACGGTCTGATGGGGCTGCCGTTGAAGGCAACGCGCGTGCTGTCGCGTGTGTATACGAGCTGGAATCCGATGTTCCCGCTGATGAACAAGCTGCGCGACGTTCAGTCGATGGCGTCGCTCGTGATGGCGGACGCGCCGACGGCCGACAAGTTGGGGGCTGTGCGGCGGATGTTCGCCAACAACGCGACCTTCATGCCGCAGTGGCGTGTGAAGCCGGGCAGCGAGTACCACCATTGGCTCGAGCGGTTCGAGGATCTGGGCGGTGCGACGCAGTACACCGACCTGTTCAACGACGACATCATGAAGAACATCGAGAACGAGTTCGGAAAGCTGGCCGGCGTGAACGCGCAGTACAAGGCGAAAGCCGCGGCGCAGAAAGTGGGTGACTTCGTCGACCGCGTCAACGAGCACATGGAGATGACGTCGCGCGTGTCGCTGTTCAAGGCGCTGGTTGAGTCTGGCGTGTCAGAGCGGGATGCAGCGCTGTACGCCAAGAACACGATGAACTTCGAAACGAAGGGCAAACTCGGCCAGCAGCTCGGCGCGCTGTACACCTTCGCGGGCCCGGCGCTGTTCGATGCACGTCGGATGTCTCAGGCGTTGCGCACCCCGCGCGGTGCCGCAATGATGCTCGCGCAATTCGCGCTGATGTACGGCATGTACGGCGCGCTCAAAGCGATGGGCGGCCAGGACGATGACGGAGTCGACCGGCTGAACAAGGTGCCGTTGTCGCAGTCCGGACGCTTCCTGACGATGATCGATCCGTCCGACCCGGACGGGCGCGGCTACAAGTTCCCGGTCGGCTTCGGCTTCCAGCGCATCGCACTGACGCTCGCAGCCGCGACACATCGCTATGCCGACGGCGCCGACGACGCCGGTACGTTTCTCAGCAACGTCCTGAAGGATGGGTTGCTCTCCAACTTCAGCCCGGTCGAGCCGACTGACATCGACCCGTCGAAAGACCTGTCCCAATGGGCGATGCAGCAGTTCGCCCCGAGCATCGCGAAACCGCTGCTGCAGCTCGCGCTGAATCAGACCGGGCAGGGCAATCCGATCCACAAGCCGGACGAGTGGACGGGGAACAAGCTGCATTTCCAACAGGCATGGCCGCAAACCTCTGGTCTGTTCCGCGGGCTCGCGAAACAGCTCTACGACAGCGCGGGTGTCGACGTGTATCCCGAGACGCTGCAATTCCTGCTGCGCAGCTACGGAGGCGGCGGGGCGCTCGACGCAATCAAAGCGATCGACGCGATGGGAGAGAAGGCCGACGTCGACAAACACCTGAGCGACCTTCCGCTCGTGCGGTCGTTCGGCTCTGGCCCGGTGCCGCAGGACATGACGCAGTTCCGCCAGAACTCGACGGACATCGACCGGCTTGCGAACGAGCGGAAGTATGCGGAGCAGCAGGGCACGCTCGATGGGTTCGACGCAGCAAACCCGGGCGTGGAGCACCGCGCCGATCTGATGAGGGCGGCGAACGCGGAGATCAAGGCGCTCTACAAGGAACGCCAAGAGGCATTGGCCGATGAAGATCCGGCGCAGCGTCAGCAGCGTGCGCTCGAAGTCAACCGGCGCATCCGCGCCGTCCAGATGCGCGCGAACCGCGCCTACAAAGAAGTGATGGCGAACGCCGGCTGATTGGCGCTTCGCATTGCGATGCCGCCTTCGGGCGGTTTTTTTTCGGCCCCTCGCGGGCCGTTTGTTTTTTGGGGAGGTTGTAGATGGACAAGAGCGTATTCCAGCGCGCGATGGGTTTGAGCTCGGCGCTCGCTGATCGCTGGTACGGGCCAGTGTCGGCGGCAATGATCGAGTTCGGCATCAACACGCCCGCGCGTCAGGCCGCATTCCTTGCGCAGATCGGCCACGAGTCCGGCGGCTTCTCGAGCCTGGTCGAGTCGTTCAATTATGCCCCTGCCGCACTGGCGCTTTTCTCGAGGGTCCCGGTGTCGTTGCGTGCGCAGCTCGGGCGCCAGTCGGGCGAGAAAACCGTGCCACTCGATCGACAGAGGCAGATCGCCAATTTGGCCTACGGCGGCCGCTACGGCAACGGTGATGCGTCGAGTGGCGACGGTTGGCGTTATCGCGGGCGCGGGCTGAAGCAGGTCACGTTTCGAGACAACTATGCAGCCGCCGGCAAGACGCTTGGCGTCGACCTCGTTGCAAACCCGGATCTGCTCGCGACGGACGACACGCTCGCCGCTCGGTCGGCGGGCTGGTTCTGGAATGCGCACGGCTGTAATGGACCGGCCGACGCCGGCGACTTCGCTGGCACAACGCGAATTATCAACGGGCCGGCGATGGAGGGGCAGGACAAGCGCGTCGCGCGGTGGGATGTGGCGAAGTCGGCAATCGGACTGGCTTGATGATGGGGAGGAGGCTTGGACTACTCGCAATACTTGACGGGGCCGCTGTCGGTGTTCGCCGGCGGCGCAGCCGGGTCGCTCGTGCGAATCGTAGTGGCGCCGCCGAAGAATCGGCGGCTGATGGTTTCGCACATCATCATCGGCGCGCTGATGGCGTTGTTTGCGGGACCGGCTGTCGTCGAACATTTCTTGAGCGGCGACGGGATGGCGACGCAACGAGGCGTTGCTTTTGCGATCGGCTTCGTGGGGCCAATGGTGGCCGAGATTGTCATTCGTGTGATTCAGCGGCGGGGCGACCGGATAGCGAACGGGCTGGTCGATCGCGTAACGGGAGCGACCGAAACAGGAGGGAAGGAATGAATGCGCTAGCTCTTATCTACGTGGTACAGCACTTCGCGCTCTGCGCGGCGGTCGGTTATTTGCTGACCCTGCCACAGGCGCTCGTATGGAGAGTCATCCTTGCGTTGATTCAATTTGGTGCGCTGTGGAACCTTGCGGGACTGATTTGGCTCGGTTACGACACCGTCTGGCCCGGCGAGCCGGTCATTACCGGGGGATTCTGCCTTGCGGTGTTTGGCTTGATGTTCCTCAAGCATCCGCTCGTTACCAATCGCCCGCCCGTCGTGAATGGAGGTGCACGATGAACTGGTCTGACGTTGCACCCATCATCGCGAAGGCGGCGCCACTGCTCGGCTCGGCACTCGGTCCGCTCGGCACCATCGCCGGTGGCGCTGTCGGTGCGATCATTTCTTCGGTGACTGGCACACCGGCCGACGATCCTGCTGCTGCGGCCGCTGCGATTCAGGCTGACCCGGCACTGCTGGAAAAGCTACGGGAAGCCGAGCTCACCAATCAGGCGACGCTCGCGCAGATCGCGCTCCAACAGCGGCAGGCGGAACTGGTCGCGCAGACGGCAGCGGACGCTCAGATAACGGCGCGGTATCAGGTAGTTGCCGCCGACCGGGACAGCGCGCGCCGACTGGCCGCGAAGCAACCGTCGGACTGGATGCGCCCGACGCTGGGCTGCGCGATCGTACTTGCGACGATCGGTGTCGTGTTTCTTGTGCTGCTCGGCTTTGCAGACGGTACGCTACGCGACCCCGTTATTGCGGCAACGGCCGGGGGCCTCGTGATGTACTTCCTCAAAGAGTCCGACAAGGTCACGAGCTTCCTGTTCGGCGCGACGAGCGAGGCGACTGCGCAGACACGAACGATCACGAAGTTCGCGGTATCGCCTGGTGCTGTAACCGCAGATCCTGACGCGTAGAAGTCTCGAGCGAGGCCGGCGGTTGGTCGTCGGCCTCTACGACTATTTGATCGCCCTCGAAGTAGGCTTGACGCGGGGATCATCGCAAAGCCACGCACAACTTCCCTTACACAACGGCATGAGGCTTACGCCAAGTTGCAAATATCCGCTATGCCCAGTGCTATCGAGCGGATATGGCGTGCGAACAATGTGTGTATCGGTATAAATATATTGAGGCTTGATGCCAATCTGAACGAGAAAATCCTTAAGTTGTTTCCCCCTTGATTTTGCGAGTTCTGACGCATTCTTTTCGCCAGCATATGCACTCGCGATAATTTGCGCTTGTATTTCGACATCAGGCCATCGTTGTGCATTCAGCATCATGTCTACCAACTTGAGCCGATAGTCGTTAGGAATGCCGGCATAGTTCAGGGGGACACTCTCAAGGATATCTTCTGAGATGGTGCAGGCGCTCGCATGTTGAAGGTTCAGGAGGCATGCAAGAAACGCGAGGATTAGTATGATTTTCTTCACGGTCTCACCAAATTTTCTTTCGCCGGAACTCGTCCATATCCTCAAAATGAGCAATATAGCATGCGATGCTGTCCGCATTTTTGCTTGCGCCATCGGGATTGGTCTGCGCCCAATAGCCAACGCCGTGTGCAAAACCATAGCTGACGTCTTCGGAATTGAACGTGTCAACATAGTGACTGCATTCGTGAATTAGAATCTTCAGTTTGCAGTTTCCTGATACAAAGACATCGTCAACGGTGCAAAAATGCGGATAGAATGCGATGATTCGCCGCGTCGAATCGGGTTTACATACTGCTGCATCGTTGATGCCTATGTCCGGCGCGGTCGCGCATGTGATTTGCATTCCTTTCTGTTCGTCCCATTTGACGACTTTTTCGGGCTGCAGCTCTCGCATTGCGGCTGCGAGTTTGGGTAATCCGGTGCTCAGTATTTCGCGTATGGTTGAGTCTTTTCGGCCAAACCAGAATTGAGCTCGATCTTGTGCGGTCTTATCCCATCTTGCAACGTCCGCGATGCGCTCTCCGATCAAAGCCAAGGCCGTATTCCGAAGGCGAATTATTAGCGCCTTAAATTCCTTGTTTGTCATGTTCGGACAAATGGGCGTAGTGTTGACGTCGACGTAAACCTTCGAGCCCGGCGTCGTGTTCGTCGTGGCTGAATCGTGAACAAGTTCGTAATCGTCATTCGGCATTTTCGTCTCTCACAATTTCAAGGTGAAGCGATTCGGCATCGGTCGTCGTAACGCGTTGTGTATGGCCCGTGGCATCCGTGATGCCGACAAGGACCTGCCCCGATGCAGTCCGAATCCGATATTGGACATTAGCTAGGGGCTGACGACTGTGGGCGTCACGCAATACGTACTGCTCGTCATGCACGGCGATCGGTGCGCTTTCGACAATCGATTGCTTTGCCGTCCCCGTTGTCGCCTGTCCACCGCCACCGGTCGAGTAGTAGTAAGGCGAGGCAGGCGACGCCCGGACGCGATTCTGTCGGCACGGGCACAGCACCCAATCCCAATCCTTGACCATGGCCTTTCCATCATCCAGCCATGCGTTCGCACTGCCTCGTATTGAAAATAGTCCTTTGCAATTCCCGCACGACGCTTGGTCGCCATCCCGGGCCATGGTGTTGCCGCGCTCGTCGTAGTGCGCTGATGAACCGCTGGCGACATAACCACCGGTCGTCGTGCGGCTGCCTTTAGCTACCAGTTGCTCAAACATGATCGCGATGGATGTGGAGTTGAAGGTCTTCGGCGCCGATCGTCACAATGCGTTGCGTATGCCCGGTGGCATCCGTAACGCCGCTGAAGATCCGTCCTGATTCGGTACGAACTCGGTATCTGGCGTTCGCCATTGGCTGACCGGTGGCGGCATTACGGAGGCAATATTGCTCGTCACACCGGACGGGCGCCGTGGCTGGCGCGACTGCAATGGCTGTGTCGATCACTGCGCTGTTTGCCGAGGTGAAGCTCTGGCCCCCCGTGTGCTGCGACGCGATCATGACTGGCGGAGGGCTGCATTTGCACCGGCAAATGTCGTCCTCTAGCGCTTGTTCTTTGCCCGACATGCGCTGCGACAGGCGTTGTCCCTGCGCTTCGATATGACCAATAGAGTTGCAGGCGGGACACGAGACTTCCGCGCCAATATAGGTTCGCGGGATGCCATGATGCTTTACGGATTCCATACCCTCAAGCACCACACCACCTGACGACGACTGATCTCCCTTTCTGAGCCATGCCCTTTGAGACACAACGCCTCTCCCAGTGAACAAAGCACCGATGCTATCTGGGTCTCGATCAGCCGACTGTTAACAATCGTCAGTATTAACTTGACAAGCCCTCGAACGTCGAGGCGGCGAGCATCGATTACAGCGCTATCCGGCTGACGACATTGCGGAGCAGGCGCCGACGTAGACAGGATTTTCGGAACGACCGGCCGCAAACCCTTGTCAGGCGGTGCACGGAATTCTGAAATTATTCCGAAGAAATTTTTATAGGCGTATGATTTTATGGGTATTTTCTCGGTTAGAACCTTGGATTGTGATTCCTGTCGTCGTGGGTTCGAGTCCCATCAGCCACCCCAAAGAATTCAAGCAGTTAGAAACGGCACTGTCCCAAAAGACAGTGCCGTTTTTGTTTTGGAATTCCCGGATTGGGAATTACACGCCTTTTCGCTTTATGATCCTCGTTTGATCGTAGACGCGCGCAGTCTTCGCCGGATTCGCATGTAAATCCGGAAGTGCGCCGCGTTCCGTTTTATGCCGCGTCGCGTAATACGCGCGCAGGTCGCGGAACGTGAAGCGTCGCGCGATCTTCTTCAGCTCGAGCGCCTTGCTCATCAGCTTCGACCATTCAGTCTTGAACCCGGCCGGCGGATAGTGCGTCGCGTACCGGTTCGAGAACACATACAGCAATCGTCCTTTCGCACGGCGCGCAGGCGCGCGATCAGCTCCGTCAGCGCCGTCGTGATCTCGATCTGCTCGATCACTTCGCCGCGCAGTTTCCGCATTCACGTGAATGCGACCTGCCGTGCGGTCAACCTGCGGCCAGCTCGGATGAGAAACTCCACCTTCCGGTTGCCGGCCGACGCCACGTACTTGGCGACCCATTCGGCTGCGCCCTCGGCATATGCGTCGGCGGCCGTCATGTGCTGCAGGCGCTCGACGCGCACGCCGGTGATCGCGAGCGAGATGCGCGACGCCCGGCGCGGCATATGGATCGACGGCACCCATCGCTTCTTGAGCGCGGTCACGTGCAACCCTGCGGCGGCTCCGCGCCGTGGAACGCGGTGTACGGCTCGCGCGTGAACAGGTCCATGGTCGTGGTCGACGCGATCAACGACATGCCGGGAGGCGCGAAGGACCTGTCCGTCGGTGAGCGGCTTGCCGGTTGAGCGCGACAGGATTTCCCGGAATCTCGAAGCGGAAACAACAAGCGCGACCGCTGCGCGTGACGGCGGTAACGCACACCCATCGCACGGTTGACTCGTTTGCCAGCTGGTGGGGCGCCGACAACCAGCCGTCGGCGTCGCAGTACACGCTGACGTACCAGAGCCGCGACAGGATCCGGCTGGAAGCTGCCTGTCGCGGATCGAGGATCGTGCGCGCTGCGGTGGATGCGATTCCAGAGGACATGACCCACAAGTGCATTGAGATGTCCGGGCTTGATCCCATCGGTGTGCTCGCCGACGTGCTCGGCAGCATTGACGACCGCGCGGGCGAACTGGCAAAGATCGCTGACGAACGTGGCGTCGCCGGCCAGTAGCGCGGGCGCGACCATGGCGCGTTGACCGCGTCCACGCGCTGACGCTGAAATTCCCAGGCGCACTACATTACCCCGGCGCGCTGCATCTCTTCCCGCAATAGATGGTAGAGCCGCAAGAAGTGACCGGATGGGCCGTCGTTGTCCGGCAGCCTGCCGTCTCAGGTTCGAAACGTCCCGGCATTCGGTCGAGAAATGAAAATTCGTGATCCATAGCATTTTTCACTTCGCCCGCCTGATAACAAACGCCAGGTCGCAACGTATTGCCTCATTCCGCTACAGGCACCGATGAATCTCGGAGCCGGTGCCACGACACATCGTCGCCCTGCGTTTCTTCGACGTAACGTTTTTCTTGCCTTTCCAGGCTCTCCTGTTTCGGCTATTACCGGCCCGCTTTGGTGGAACGGCGCTTGGCACTGTTAATGCATGCGTGGTGGATGTAGCGATCAGGCGAGGCCGCAACTGCACTTTCGACATGCGTATCTGTTGTCGGCTGTTTCCGGTGCGGTGGTGGTCTTCACCGTCGGGGCGATCGTGACCGACGCAACGGACGGTTCCGTCGTCGGGCAAGCGTCGATGCCGTGGAGCAATTCGTATGAGGTTGTATCAGGCAGGCATACCTCTTCGGGCAGCGTCTTCCGGACACTCAAGGCGCACACGAGGCGTTCGCCCTAATCGCACACGCCAGTTTTCAGTCAGAGGTCAGTGAAAGGAGTTTTTTAATGAAAGCCTCGCTCAAGGTTGCTGCGGCGTGCGCCGCGATTTCGTCCGCGATTGCGTTGATGGGCCCCGTTTGGAGCGCCGGACTCCCGAATGCTTCCGACCCACACGCGCGCGTCGCGCCTCCACCGCGCACGGCCGTCGCGACCGAGGTTATGCCGGGGATGTCGGAAGAGGGGAAACGCCATGCCGAGCGCGAGCACGGTATGGGACCGAACTTCAAGGAAGGCAAGCATCGCCTGAGCAACGGCAATTTTCGGCGCGACTAGGCGCGAAGGAGATGACAATGAAGAAGCTCATTCTCGCATGGGCGTTGGTTCTCGGGTTCGCATTTGCCCAGATGCCGTCCTCCGTGCTCGCGCAGACCACCACGGCGAAAGTCCTGGTGCTCTATGATGCGCCACCGAACGACGCGTACTCGAAGCTCGGTCTGGCTTACGCGATCATGCTGCGCAACCTGCTTGGCCATTTCAACACCAATGTCACGCTTGCGCCCATCGACAGCTATACGGCCGGAACTATCGAAACGTATCAGGCGACTTTCTATCTGGGGGACTATTACAACAACCCCATTCCGCCCGCATTTCTCGCGGACGTCGTGAAGACGTCAAAGACGGTGGTCTGGTTCAAGGACAACCTGTGGGAAGTCGCATGGGATCCGTCGTACAACTTCACGGCCCGCTATGGATTCACCTTCACCGGATTAAGTGGACTGGCCAACACGCCAACGAGCAGCAACCCGAATCCGAACTTCTTCGACACGGTGCTTTACAAGAACATGAGCATGGTCAAGTACTATGCGTTCAACGCGAGCACCGGCGTGGTTAGTGCGGATCCCGACATTGGCGTCACTGCGGTGTCCGACGCGACAAAGGCCAGTGTACTTGTCACCATCAAGAACAGTCAGACGGGTGCGCAGGCGCCGTACGTGATGCGCGCAGGCAATTTCTGGTACTTCGCCGACATGCCGTTCTCGTACATCGGGCCACGCGACCGGTACCTGGTGATCTGTGATCTGCTGCATGACATTCTCGGAACCAACCAGCCGGTGCTGCATCGCGCGATGGTGCGTCTTGAAGACGTCAACGCGTTCACGACCACGTCGTCGATGAAGACGCTGACCGATTACATGTATGCAAAGCACATTCCGTTTTCCATTGCTACCATTCCGCGGTACGAAGACCCACTCGGCGCCTATAACGGCGGCGTGCCGCTGACCGTACACCTCGCGCAGGCGAGTGGTCTGAAGCAGATACTCAATTACGCGCTGGTGCGGGGCGCCAGGATCGTGATGCACGGCTACACGCATCAGTACAATTCGACGCCGAATATCGACAACGCGGTGAGCGGCAATGACTACGAGTTCTGGCTTGCCACGCAGAACCGCCCCGTGGACGAAGATTCAACACAATGGGCATCGGCTCGTCTGAGCGCGGGCCTGCTGGAATTTTCGTCGAATGGCTATGTTCCCTTCGCGTGGGAGGCGCCGCACTACCAGTCTTCGCCCCTTTCGATCAAGGCCGTTCCGCCGCTGTTCAAGACGACCTACCAGCGGGTCGTCTACTACACGTCAGATCAGCCGAACCTGAATTCGACCGCGCCGAATCACGACTTTTCGGTTGGCCAGTTCTTCCCGTATATCATCAATACCGACTATTACGGGCAACGGGTTCTGCCTGAGAACCTTGGGAACGTCGAATACAACATATGCAACATCGATCCATACTCGTGTCTGTCATACACGTGGCAGGATCTCTATACGAATGCGCAGTATGCGCTGACGGTCCGGGATGGTTTTGCATCCTTCTTCTTCCATCCATTCTGGCTTGAGCCCGACCTTGGCACGCCCGGCTATCAGGATTTCCAGAGCCTCGTGAACGGGATAACCGGTCTCGGCTTCCAGTGGGTTGGTGCGTATGACGCCAAGTAGTGTTGATGTCCAACTGGAATGGACCCACCTCGAGCCGTCAAGTCCGGCAGACCTTGAGCGAACAGAGTCGGGGCAGTTCTTGCCCTGACAGTTGTCGAGAAATCCAGGTTGCCGTGCGATGAGGAGGGTTGTCTGGAAGATGGCGGAAGGGCGCCATGACAGGCAAGGCGCTGACGGGGCTGCATATTTCAATGACTCGTCGTGACTCGTTGAAATGCGCGAAAATTGCGCAAGGATCGTGATTCCTGTCGTCGTGGGTTGGAGTCCCATCAGCCACCCCACCGAATTCCAAGCGGTACAAGTAGTTGGAAACGGCACTGTCCAAAAAGACAGTGCCGTTTTTGTTTTGTCATTCCCGAATGGACCTGGTCGAAGCGGGAAACGCCACGGCGAACCGAAACGAAACGCCGGCTAACTCGGCAACGAACAACGTCGCCATACACTCAACGCGTTCTTAACGATCGACCACGTTGCTCGCGATCCCCGCCTGAACCGTTCGAGCGTTTCGAAAAACCAGCCACGACCACAAAGCGCCGCCAGCTACCTTGGCGACGAACTGCAACGCCGCGATCGTCGGAAACACAGTCCCGAATGCAATAAGCGGAAAGATGATGGAGTCGACAGCCGCACCCGCGACGTTCGCGCCATTTGCACGCGCCAGTATCGGAAAGCGGCGTGCGAGTTGAAACACGATTGCACTTGCTACGGCTGCCGAACCGAACGCCACCAGAGATGCGAGGGCAATTTCCTTGGCGGCTGGATTGAGCGCGTAACTGACGACGCCGGCGGCCGCGATCAACGCAAACATCCGTGACCAAAGTGCGCGGCCGCGCCAGTCCAGGTGGAGTCGGTCTCGAATCGCGAGGTCGAGTCCGATCAGAAGGAACGCGATGATCGGTGTAGCAGCCGGTCCGAAATGAGCGACCATCAGGTTCGCGACAGCGACTGCTGCGATATAGATCAAGACGTACATGATTCCCCTGCTAATGAGTGCGTGCTGCGTAGATTCGGAGCCGAAGTTTGCCATACACGGCTGACTAAACGACCTGACGCTTCGCTACTCGCAAGCCGGGGCGTACCGCGAACGATTGGTGGAACGCCAAGGCTGGGAGCGACCGGACATTGTCACTGTGTCGCCGGTTTCCATCAAAGCATCTTCGACGCGAGATCGTATGGCCGTATCCGGTCGACCTGATGTTGAGAAGTTTCCTTTCCCGGCTAAGGTTCGTGCGTTCCGTGCCGTTATCTTCCCTGGACAGCCCTCGTGCCTCGAATGCTGATCCGTTTTCTTGCCTGCTCGCGTTCCGCGTGAGCAGGCTTTTTTCGTTCATGGCCGCCTTTTACCGCCTGAGTGGCGGAATGAGACAGGGATTTGGCATGAATCGACAACGCGCAACAGTCTTACATTGGTGTAATGTATCGACTTCCTCGTGCCCTCATGCTTTGCAGGGCCGTTCCATCCCGATAACCAATGACGGTGTCGGGATTTTTTTTGCCTGCATCCCGTTGCACTGGCAACGAGTTGCAGCGGTGCCTGACGGGCAGGCGCCGACGCTGATCGCGTCAGACGTGAAGGATGCGAACGCCCGCGATCGCAAATCCGATCGTTTCCAACAGGCGTCGCATCGTCTGATTTCCCCCAAGGTCCGTTTTTCCGTCGTCCCGGGGCAGGCCAACACAATACCGTTCGAGCGTGGCGACGTTGAGTTTTGCATGCCGCAACGCGCGGTATATTTTGCGACGAGACGTCCCGATCGAGAGAACAAGCAGAAGGAGTGACCACCGATGCCGGAAACCCGGGCCACGCTGCGTGCAGCGACCGCGCAAGACGCAAACCATATCGCTCGCCTGCACACGCTGAGCTGGCAAACCGCCTACAGCCACATCCTGCCGGCGGCCTACTTGTCCGACGAGGTGCCGGCGGAACACGCAACCCGTTGGCGGCAATATCTCGATCGCAATGAAAAGGAGTGGGGCCTCGTGCTGATCGCCGAGTTGGATGGCGAACCCGTGGGCTTCGTCAGTGCCGAGCGCCCGGTCGATCCAGTGCTCGGCGTGCTGCTCGACTGCCTGCACGTCCATCCTTCGCACCACGGAAGCGGCACGGGCAAGCGCATGATCGAAGCCGTTCGCGCATGGGCGCGCATGCTCGGCGTGGACAAGGTTCACCTGACAGTGCTGGAGGGCAACGAACGCGCGATCGGCTTCTATGAGCACAACGGCTGGCAACTGGCGGGTATCGAAACGAGCCGCATCGGCCAGACGGAAGTCACCGATCGGATCTATGCGATACGGGCCTAGTAGCTTGGCGACATTCGAGCGAACGGTCGCACGATGTGCGGCCATCGCCGGGCGAAAGCCGAACGTACTCCGCCGTTACTCGCCGCAGTACCGCACGAGCAGGTCGGCTTCCGTCTCGTGTACCTCGACGGGCAGGGTCGTTGCGCCTGCATAGGCGAGATAGCGCGCGCGATGCTGGCCGTTGCGGAACGACGCCACGCCGACCTTCGACAGGCCGGGGATGCCGAGCAACGTTCGCGTTCTCGTCTCGCGAAACGTGATGTACGGCATGTCCGGAATCCTGTCCTGTTCAGGATCGAGGAATTCGCGAATACCCGCGGCCTTTCCGGGGGCCCAGTACAGAACGGACGGCAACACGTAGTCCGTCGTGTCCCGGTCGGCACATGCCAGCAGTTTTTTCACGTCGATCGTCACGACCCGGTGTCGCGTATCGTCGGACGAGAATACCCGCTTGAGATGTGTATAGGCATAGGGGGCGTGCCCGGGAAGCTGGACAATCCAGACTTCTACGCCATTCTGTTGTGCGTGGGCGAGTGCCATGGTTTCCTCTGGTGCTGCAAGCGGTCTTCTTGACTGGAGTTTAGCAGTGCGATTGCTTCGGCGAAGCGGGGCAATACCTGGAACGGGAAAGCGGAGCGATTCGTGGCAGAACCTGAGCCGCGAGTGAAAGCGCAGAGAGGAATGGAGGGTAAATCGAAGGCGGTCATGTGTCGGCGATCGATATCGACAGGTCACGAGAATATCGCGATACTGCCAGCGGATATGGTGCGCCGCGCGAATTTCATCGAAGATTCACACAGTGTCGCGAAGCCCGGTGTGCGCGGGTCATCATAAGAACAGAGAGGGCAGATTGACCGGAGAAAACCATGTCGTCGAAACTTGAGATCGAGTACCTCGATTACTGTTTCACCGCGACGCTCGAAATCAGGGAGTCCGGTCGGACCGGCGTTGTCGATTGGCATCTCGAATCGGCTTCGCGAAGCAAGACGCTTGCGTGGATCGTGTTCGACCGCTTTCTCGAGCGGAATGATTTCGCCGATGAGGAGGATGCGCGTGCCCATATCGTCGACTGGCTGGAGCGGCTGGCCGATCCGAAAACGGGCGCGTCGGTCGAAATCGCGAAAGCGAACGCGGTTGCGGTCGGGGTGGTGGCGACGGGCGCTTCGACCGCATCGACTGCCGAAATCGTCGGCGAAACCGTCATTGACATCGCCAGCGATCTCGACTGGATCGAGATGGTTGCGGATTGGCTTTTCAATTGACCGTCACGATGATGAAACCGGGTTGTCATGACGCAAGTTCTTGTGTTCGCGACGCACGGTTTCGAAAGAATCGGCGCAGAAAAATGAAGCCCGAGTCATGTTGCCTGGGGAAAATAGAATAAATCTGCTTTGACAATACCCGCGACTTACCGGAGACTGCGCGCGGGCCTGAAAAAATCCGCTTGAATTAAAACAAAATAAAATTCCAGACGTGAAAAGAAGAACGCTGCTGACGGAGGGCAGCGATCATTGTCGCTGCCGGCCTGACAGGCTGCACTGCAATGCTGTTCGAAGACGGCAGATACGAAGAGACAGTCGACCGATTTCTCGTCAGCGAGGACGGCAGGAAATTCGTCGTGCTCGGCAAGAAATATCACTACATCTTCGATATGCCAGAGCATCTCGGCGCTGTGCTGGCATCGCCTTACCGCAAATCGATCAATGCGACGCTCTATGGGTTCGTCGCGCAGGGCAGCAAGATCTCGGGCAACTTCTCGCTCCAGCTCAGTCGCACCGGTATGACCGACGACGACTGGAACCGCGCGCTGGAGGACGGCTTCACGAAGCGCGGAAGCAGCGGTCTGGAGATGACGGGTGTGCTGGACGGGTCGCGCTATCTGGCCGATGGTTTTGCGCAGGGCAAGACGAGGTCGTCGTTTGCGCATGCGTACAAGATCCAGGTTACCGACCGCATCACGACGGCTGGCAAGGCCGCGCGCGTGCTCGCGACGCCCGTCACGCTTGCGGCCGACGGCGTGATGATGATCGGGGCCGTGGTGCTGTCACCCATCATCGTGGTGATGCTCGCGCCGGTGGCGGGCGTTGCGCTCGGACCGTGACACGATCCGAGCGGCGCACGAGCGAACCGGTTGCCGCGGCATTGTCACCAAATGGTGAGTTGCCGCACAGATCGTTGCGCGGCCCGCGCTCACAATTTGGCCGGTTGACCGTTCTTCCCCGGCCCGGTCAACCGTTTCCCCGCTCGCTCGCGCAGGAGCGGGGGCTTTTTGCCCGTCCGACGCCGGAAGGCTGCGTCGGCGGAACCGGACAGGCGTTCGGCGGGCGGCGTAATCGCATCGGTTGCGCGCCCCGGCATCCGTTCGCCTGATTCGCACGAATCGCTTTCCTCGTGCCTGAGCGAACCCTCAGGCCCATCGCCGGTTTCGGCCGGTGATGCCTTGGTCCCGGCGGCGCGCAAGTATGCCGCCGGGATATTTTTTGCGCCGAATGCGTTGCATCACCTGTCGCGCCGCGGGCAGGTCAACCCGCTCAGCCAGCCTGTTCGACGCTGGTTTCCCATCCGTCGTATTCCCCTCCGAGCGCACGTACCTCGCGGTTGATCGTGACCGTATGGCGCGTGATGTCGGCCAGCGCCATGGTGCCTTCGTGCGAAAACCGGACGGCCGACTTGCCGTCCTCGGTGGGTGCAACCGACTCGACCGGATAGCCTTTCGCTTCGGCCCAGTCCGCAAACTGATGCGCGTCGCTCGGGTCGGGGAAGTAGGCCCAGTGCATCACGCGTCGGCTTACGTCGCCGGCGTCGCCTTTCTTCCGCAATTCATCCAGTACGCGCATGTCGCGCATGATCTGCCAGTCGTCGTCGGTCGGGTAAAGCGTCTGCCAGTACGCTTCCTTGTCCGGATCGCTCTGGTGAGCGTACTGCAGTGCGTAGGTCGTCTGATCGGCCAGCGTGTCGACGATCTCCGCCGCGGCCTCTTCGTCGAACGGCACGTAGAAAAGGAAATCCCGATGGCCGTCGACGGTGATGCGGCCGACCTGCACGCCACCTTTCGCGGTGATCGTGGCGTCCAGCAGATCCTCGATCTGCGTGAGACCGGCGAATTCGTCGCCGGTCGGCAGGCCTTCCGGTGTCGGATGCGCAAAGGGGACGCGCACGCTGAGCAGCGACGTGCGCGGATCGCCTTCCGCGATTTCCGCAAAGCTGTGGTTGAAGCTGATGAAAGCCTGATGGTCGCCCATTCTGGCAGGGAAGGTTCCCCAGGCGTCGGTCATGTGTTTCTCCCGTGCACGATTGTCTGTTGACGGTTGTAAAGCGTCCCAATGTATCATCGAAAATCGCGTTGGCCGGAGAAGTGCGCATGGTCGCGAGCCCGGGCATCCTGGTGCCGGTCGAAGACGATCGCTTTCGGGCGGTGGTGGATTTCTACGGTTCGGCGCTCGCGATGCCCGTGCATTCCGAAGGCGTGTCGTCTGCGGGGAATCCGTGGCATCGCTTTGTCGTGGACGGGGTGACGCTGACCGTTCATATGGGCAGCGGTGGCAAGTTTCCGTATCCGGAGTTTCGTCAGGCCGGCCATGGCGTCGCGCTGGCCGTCGAAGTGGCGCATGTCTCGGAGGCCGTCGCGCGACTTGAATCGTGCCGTGTCAGCATCCTGAACGAGTGGGACTACGGCGACGGCACGATCGCGATTTCCGTGGCGGATCCGGCGGGAAACGTCTGCGAGATCTGGGACCGTCCGTAACCGCGCATCGGTACGGCGGGCCAAAAAAATTCGAAGGAGATGCCGATGTCGATGTTTGCGGTGAATGGTGTGCGAATCGATCCGCTCAGCGCGCGTGTGACGCACGTGCGCTGGGCGGCCGTGAATCCGGCCGATCGGTCGTGGGCTGCGACGCCGAGCGAGGCGCCGGTGGCGGACGTGGCGCGCGCGCTCGCGTCCGGTAACGATGTCCGTGCAATCTTCTCGGCATCGGACGACACAGCGATCGGGCCCAGGCTGAAACGTGTGCTGTATCGCGATGCATCGGAAGGCATCGAGCTCGACATCGATGCAACGAACGAGTCGCGCACGTTGCGCGATCTGCCGCAAATCTGACCGGCGCGGCAGGCGCCGGCGATAGCGTGTGCGGCCGCGCGGATGGCGGCGTCCGGCCAAATGGTCGCTCGCACGACGTCGATCGCGAGGAGTAGTATTGGACGACCATCACGCTGCGTTGACGGTTGCGCCGAACGGTTTGACGGGTCACGTGATCTTCAGCGCGCCCGTTACCGGAAGCGAATACCGCAAACGCGTACGAGATCATGTCCAGACCGCTCATCGCCCCGTTGGCATCCGCTCTTTGTCTGGCGCTGTCGGCTTGCCAGACCTCGTCCGAGCCGCCGCTGCTGCCGTCGCCCGACACCGCGTCGACAGCCGCGGCCGTTCCGGCATCGTCGCCGGCCGCGCCGATCAACGGTATTGGCCTAGCGCCTCATCTGGCCGGGCAGAGTCACTGGGCCACCGGTCAATGCACGACCAACGGTACCGTCAAGGTGTGCAACTGAACATGACCGATGGCGACGGAGCGCTGCCCGTTCCGCGCGGACGAAAGCGTGTCGCCGCGCGTCGATGCGTCCCTTCCTCGATTACGACCCATTCCCGTCGGCAAGCCGCTCGTTTCGGCGCGCCGATATGGTGTCCGATCTCGATGACCCGGTTGCTGTCGATGTGAACGATCGGGCGATGGACGAAGAACGCGAATCCACCGAATCCGGCGGGTACGTCGATCCCGTCGCGGGAACGATCGCCGGCCGGTTGCCGGTGACGCTGGCGGTCGACAGCCGGAGCCTGAAAGGAAGGGCGATCGTGTGTGCGGTGCTGGCTGCGGCGAGCCTGTGCGGTTACGTGGCCGTTCCGGCGCTCTGGCCGGTGGCGGCGCTGGCCGTATTGCTGGCGCTGGCGGGTGCCGCCTTCTTCGTCTCGTCGCGGCGCAGGATGGCGCTGCAGGTCGACGAGACAGGCTTCAGGTTGATCGGGGCCGTGCGCGAGCAACCCGTCACGCCATGGCGTGACGTCACCGAATTCCGGGTCATCAGCGTCGCCGGAAATCGTTACATCGGCTACCGGTTCTCGGCGCATTCGTCGCGCACCAGGGTGCCGGGTGGCGTGATGCTGCCGATCGCCCGGTTTACCGATCTTCCGCTCGAAGAGGTGGCCGGATTGCTGGAGGCATGCCGCCGGCAGTTCGGTGTGCCGGACAACGCGGCAGGCCGAACGGGCGAATGACGCACGATGCGGGGAACCCGCGCGCCCCGATACGCGAGAAAAAATGTCGGGTGCCGTGTCGATTTCCGCCGGGGTCGTCCGTCGTAGCATCGGAGGCGTGCGCATCGCGCGTCCGTCCCGATTCCGATACGACTACCGACCGAAGGAGCGACACCCATGTCCACGTCCGTCAAACCGATCCCGGAAGGGATGCGCACGCTGACGCCGCACCTGATCTGCGCCGGCGCAACCGCAGCCATCGACTTCTACAAGCGCGCATTCAATGCGAGCGAGCAGTTTCGCCTGGCGATGCCCGACGGCCGGCTCGCGCACGCGTGCCTCGTAATTGGCGATTCGACACTGATGCTGGTGGATGAAATGCCCGAGCACGGCGCGCTCGGGCCGAAGGCGCTGAAAGGCACGCCGGTCTGCCTGCACCTGTACGTGCCGGACACCGACGCGGCGATCGCGAAGGCGGTCGCGGCCGGCGCAACGGTCACGATTCCGGCGGCCGACATGTTCTGGGGCGATCGCTACGGACAGGTCGAGGATCCGTTCGGGCATCGCTGGTCGCTTGCGACGCACCAGCGCGACCTGACGCCCGAGCAGATCGCGGAGGCCATGGCCAGCGCGCCGCCGTGCGGAAGCTGACGCAGCCACTCGATCACCGCAGTTGAACGGCAGGGCGGCGGCCCGCGCGCTCACGCGCCGGCCGTCTTGCCGCGTTGCTTGTCCTCGTACATCCGTTGATCGGCCGATGCGAGCAGGTCGGCTACGTCGCGATGGTGCGCGGGATCGTAGTCGACGTACCCGACGCTGAACCGGATGTCGTAGCCGCGCGCGTCGGCCGCGTTGCGCTGCGCGAGCGCCTGCGTCACGCGCTCGACCGGCTCGGCGACGTCGGCCGGATCGGTGGCGCTCAGCAGCACGACGAACTCGTCGCCGCCAAGCCGTGCGATCACGTCGCTGTCGCGCAGCGCGCCCGTCAGCGTATCGGCGAATGCCTTGAGCGCGTGGTCGCCTTCGGCATGGCCGAAGCGGTCGTTGATCGACTTGAATTCGTTCAGGTCGAAGAACAGCAGCACCGCGTGACGTTCGAGGCGATCGCACAGGCTCAGCACGTGGCGGGCCAGGATCTCGAAGCCGCGCCGGTTCGTCAGCTGGGTGAGCTCGTCGGTGGTCGCGAAATGCAGCGCGGCGATCTCGCGCTCGGTCATGTGGGCGAGATCGCCGAGCAGCGCGAGTTCGTCGGGTTCGAGCGAGCGCGGCCGCGTGTCGATCAGGCACAGCGTGCCGATGGGCGCGCCGTTCGGCGCGGCGAGCGGCCGGCCGGCGTAGAAGCGGATGCCGGGCGCGCCGGTGACGAGCGGGTTGTCGTGGAAGCGATTGTCGTTCAGCGCATCCTGGATCACCATCGTATTGCCCTCGAGCAATGCATGTGAGCAGAACGACACGTCGCGCGACGTTTGCGTGACGTCGAGCCCGGCATGGCTCTTGAACCACTGGCGATCGTCGTCGACGAGGCTGACGAGTGCGATCGGTACGTCGAACAGCCTGCGTGCAAGACGCGTCAGGCGATCGAAGCGCTCTTCGGGCGGCGTATCGAGGATCGAGAGCGAATGAAGCGTATCGAGCCGGGCCGCCTCGTCGGCAGGTTTCGGTGCGATTTGCATGGGCCTTGTCTTTTGTCCCGGCTGCGAGGCCGGTCATGGGATCGTATGTCGGACAGTATCGCGCATTGTTCGCCGCATCGCCACGTTGCAAATCTGGCGACGGGCAGTTTACGCTCGGCACGAATCGATGCAGATGCAGTGAGAAGCGGGTGTCATGGGCTCGCGTTTCGCCCTGATGCGCAATCGGACGCGCGATGCCTCAAGGTGCCCGGCGCGGTGCCGTAAACAGGGCGAGTCCAATTGTTCATCGCTTCCCATCGCATCATGGTTCGAATTCTGTACGCGGGCTATCTCGCGTTTGCGCTGTATCTTCTTTATCCGATGGTTCAGAACACGCTGGTATTCGGCATGGGGTGTGTGAGCAGCGCACTGCCGGGCAGCGCCGGTGGCTTGTCGACATCTTCGGCAAGCAGCGTGGGTGGACAGGCGAATCGTTGTGCGCCGACGACGCAGACCGGCGCCTCGACCGGGCGGACGCCCGAAATCCATTGAGCGCGGCGGCGCGTCGTACTGGCCATTCGGCTGAATTGAGCTTCGCGCCACGCTCGACGATCATCTGCAACACGACGGATCGAACACCGGGGCGAGCGCCGCCCCGCGGCGTGCGTCAGTAGCTGGAGCGGTACGGCGTGCCCTGGTCGAAGCGGCTTTGCCAGTGCGTGAGATAGCGCGACGCGAGTTGCGGGTTGTTCCACACCACGACGACGTTCTCGGAATTGCGGCTGGCCGCCGACGCGCTGTAGTTGAACGAGCCCGTTTCGACGTGCTCGGCGTCGATCACGAGGTACTTGTCGTGATGGATCGCATAGGCATCGATCGTGCGCGTCGGGATACCTGCGTTGACGAGCAGGTTCAACGCCTGCTTGCTGCTCTTTGCGCGATTGCCCTTGTCGTCGACGACCACCGCGACATTCACACCGCGTTGCTTGGCGGCGAGCAGTGCGCGCGTGACGGGCGGCGACGTGAACGAGTAGGCGGCGACGCGGATCGAGCTGCGTGCGGCGCCGATCGCTTTCAGCACGAGCGCTTCAGCCCCGCCGTCCGGCGAAAACGCCGATTCGACGACCTGCGTCGCGGGTGCTTCGTGGGTGGGAGCCGGCAGCCATCGTGACACGAGGTCAATCGCCTGCTGGAGCAGCGATTCACTTTGCGTCTTGCCGAAGGCGGCGAACGGTGTGGCGAGCAGGGAAGCGGCGAGGCAGGCAGCGGCGAGGCGATTGCGCGACAACATCTTGGACAGCGAACAATTTCGAGACAGCGGGCCGTGAGTGTAACGCAGACGTGGCGGCCCGGTCACGTGCATGTGAGATGGGACGGGTCGTCGCGATGACCGGCGGCGGCATCGGTGGTGACGCAAAGTTGCGTAGTGTGGGATCCGTGTGCGCGATCGGGTTGATCAGCGGATGCGGGCGTTGGCAGCGCGCGAATGCTTGTGCGGTGGTGGCGGGATAGTGGCGTGCAAGCCATGCGCGCGTACAGCCGGGCGGGTACGATGCGGCCCGCAACTGCAGCGCAAGCGCGACTAACGATCCGTGTGCGTCACGCGTTCAGGTACGCGCGATGCTTCAATCCTCGGCCGCGGGCGCTCCGGCTGCCTCGGCTGCGATCCAGCCGGGGCCACGTTCCGGCTGCACGTCGCGAGCGTCGAGCGGCTCGCCGCAGGCCGAGCATACCGTGACCGCATGCATCAGATGGCCGCAGGTACGGTGGCGCAACTGCACCGGCGGCCCCTGGCCGTCGTTTTTCCAGCGGTCTCCCCACGCCGTCAGCGCGAGCAGGGTCGGGTAGAGGTCGAGGCCCTTGTCCGTCAGCCGGTATTCGAAACGCGGCGGTCGCTCCTGATACGCGTGCTTGACCAGCACGCCTTCGTCGACGAGCCGCGCGAGCCGCTCGGCCAGCACATGGCGCGTGAGGCCAAGCTGGGTCTGGAACGCGTCGAAGCGGCGGCAGCCGAGGAACGCGTTGCGAAGGATCAGCATGGTCCAGCGGTCGCCGAGCACGGCGAGCGTACGCGCGACCGAACAGTTCAGCGTGCCGATGTCATCCCATTTCATCGTCGAGTCTCTTGCGGCGGTTCAGCGAAATAGCGGGCTCGATTATAGAACCCGTCTTCGGTTGTAACGGGCCCGGCCACGTTGACAACGGCCGCCATCGTTGTCAATAATGAGTTCCAATTTAGAACTTACTCGCGCGGCGACGCGCTTTCAACCCGGAGACAACCCGATGAACCCGCTTTCCCTGTCTGGTCTCGATCTGCTGCGCGCAGCGGTATCGGGCGATGCGCCGCTCGCGTCGATTTCCGAGACGATCCCGATGCGTCCGCTCGACGTCGAGCTCGGTTATGTGAAGTTTTCGGCGCGGGCGGACGGCCGGCACCTGAATCCGCTCGGCGGCGTGCACGGCGGGTTCGCCGCGACGGTGCTCGATTCGGTCACGGGATGCGCGGTGCATTCGATGCTTGATGCAGGCGTGGGCTACGGCACGGTCGATCTGCATGTGAAGATGCTGCGGCCCGTGCCGCGCGACGTCGACCTGGTTGCGGAAGGGCGCGTGATCCACCTGTCGCGTTCGCTGGGCGTTGCCGAGGGCACGCTGAAGACGGCGGACGACAAGATCGTCGCGCATGCGTCGGCGACCTGCTTCATCCAGCGGCCGCAGTAAAGGCGGGCGGCATCGCCATCGTCCAGGCCGGCGCGTGAACTTCCTTGCCGGTGCCGAAGGCCGCCTGTAAGCGTAGACGGCGCCCGTCTGAAGCGGACGCTTCAATGTGATAGCGTTCCTGCTTTCCACCGACGCGACGGGAACAGCATGGAATACCGCACACTTGGCGATTCGGGCATCGAGGTCAGCCTGATCGGCCTCGGCACGATGACGTGGGGCGAGCAGAATTCGGAGCGCGATGCGCACGATCAGATCGACTACGCGATCGGGCAGGGCGTGACGCTGATCGATGCCGCTGAGATGTATCCGGTGCCGCCGAAGCCTGACACGCAAGGGCGCACCGAGCAGTACATCGGTACCTGGCTCGCGCAGCATCGCGCGCAGCGCGAGCGCATCGTGCTCGCGACGAAAATCGCGGGGCCGGCGCGGCAGCCGCACAATCCGCGCCATATTCGCGGCGAAGGCAACCAGTTCGACCGCAAGAACCTGACCGAAGCGCTCGACGGCAGCCTCAAGCGCCTGCAGACCGACTACGTCGATCTCTATCAGCTGCACTGGCCCGATCGCAGCACGACGACGTTCGGCCGTCCGGCCTATCCGTGGGTCGACGACACCTATACGGTGCCGATCGAGGAAACCCTCGGCGTGCTCGCGGAATTCGTGAAGGCCGGCAAGGTGCGCGCGATCGGCGTGTCGAATGAAACGCCGTGGGGCGTCGCGCAGTTCCTGCGCGCGGCCGAGAAGCTCGGGCTGCCGCGCATCGCGAGCATCCAGAATCCGTACAGCCTGCTGAACCGTACGTTCGAAAACGGGCTGTCGGAATTCACGCACCGCGACGGCGTCGGCCTGCTCGCCTATTCGCCGCTCGCGTTCGGCTGGCTGTCCGGCAAGTACGAGAACGGCGCGCGTCCGGCCGGTGCGCGCATCACGCTGTTCGAGCGCTTCCAGCGTTACAGCAAGCCGCAGGCCGTCGAGGCGACGTCGCGCTATGTCGCGCTCGCGCGACGTCACGGGCTGTCGCCCGTACAGCTCGCGCTGGCGTTCGTCAACAGCCGGCCGTTCACGCGCAGCAACCTGGTGGGTGCGACGTCGCTCGAGCAGTTGAAGGAGAACATCGGCAGCATCGACGTGAAGCTGTCCGACGAGATCCTTGCCGAGATCGACGCGCTCCACGAACTGCAGCCGAACCCGGCGCCTTGACCTGACCCAGGCGGCGCGCGGCCCGCGCGGCAGCGATGCCGCGACGGGCCGCACCGGCGGCGCATCGCTGCGCCGTCGTTTCCTCCGTTATCGCATCTTGAGCCGCGTGCGCGCGACGAACAGCGCGGCGAGGCTCAGCAGCGCGCAGCCCATCAGATAGAGCGCCGGCGACAGCCGGTTGCCGGTCGCGCTGATCAGCCAGGTGATGACGAACGGCGCGAAGCCGCCGAACAGCGTGACACCCGTGTTGTAGCTGACCGCGAGCCCCGTTGCGCGGGTCTGCGACGGGAACAGCTCGGCCATCAGCGCTGGCAGCGCGCCGCAGTACATCGCCTTCAGCGCACCGATCCAGACCAGTGCCGCGAGCATCGTCGCGAACGACGCGTGACGCGTGAGCCACGCGAACGTCGGGTACACGGTGACGAGCATCAGGACCGCCGCGACCGCCATCATGCGGATCCGACCGGTGCGATCGGACAGGTGGCCGACGACCGGCGTGACGAGCGTGAGCACGAAACCGGTCGCGAGCGTCGCCGCGAAGCCCGTCGACGCAGGCAGCCCGAGCTGCTTGATCGCGTAAGTCGGCATGTACAGGATCATGTAGTTGATCGCGGTCGAGATCACGAGCGCGCCGATCGACAGCAGCACCCGCACCTTTTGTTCCGCGAACAGCTCGCGCACCGGCGCTTCCGAGCGTGCCTGCGTCTTGAACTCGACGCCTTCGTCGACGTAACGGCGGATGTACAGCCCGACGGGGCCGATCGCGAGCCCGAACAGGAACGGCACGCGCCAGCCCCAGCTTTCGAGTTGCGCGGTCGTCAGCGTGGATGTCAGCAGCGCGCCGAAGCCCGATGCGAGCAGCGTCGCGAGGCCCTGGCTCGCGAACTGCCAGCTCGACATGAAACCGCGCCGCTGCGGTGCGTGCTCGACGAGGAACGCGGTCGAGCTCGCGAATTCGCCGCCCGCGGAAAAGCCCTGCATCAGCCGCGACAGCATGATCCCGAGCGGCGCGAGTATGCCGATCGACGCGTAGGTCGGCATCAGCGCGATCAGCAGCGTGCCGGCCATCATCATCGCGATCGACAGCAGCAGCGACGCCTTGCGGCCCGCACGATCCGCGTATGCGCCGAGCACGAAGCCGCCGATCGGCCGGATCAGGTAGGACAGCCCGAACGTGCCGAGCGTGAGCATCAGCGACGTCGCTTCGCTCGTGGCGGGGAAGAACAGCTTGGCGATCGTCACCGCGAAGAAGCCGTAGACGATCAGGTCGAACCATTCGAGTGCGTTGCCGATCGACGCCGCGAAGATGATGCGCCGGATCTTCGCGGCGCTGGGGCGGACGGCTTCCTGCGAGGTCAGGGTGGTCGTATTCATCGTGTATGCAGGTCCCGTGAAAGGGGCGAAGCGCGTTACAGGGCGGCGCCGGCCGCGGCGGGCGCCGCGCGGCGAACGGTCGGCGCGTCGTCGCCGAGATCCCAGAAGAGGCCGGCCATCATCTGCAGCCCCTCGCTGACGACGCTCGCAAGCAGGTGCTCGTCGGGCGCGTGCTGCGAGCACGCCGGGTACGAGTGCGGCACCCACAGCGTCGGCAGCCCGAGCGTGTCGGCGAACACTTCGTTCGGCAGCGTGCCGCCGAGATTCGGCAGGATCGCGGGCTTCTTGCCGGTGGTGCGCGCGAGCGACGCGACGGCCCAGCGCACCCACGGATCGTCCGGCGGCACGCGCGTCGCCGGTGCGCCGCGTTCGACGTCGATCTCGATGTCGGCGAAGCCGTGCGCATCGAGGTGCGTGCGCAGATGCGCATGCAGCGCTTCCCAGTCGGTGCCGACGACGAAGCGCAACTGGCAGTGCGCATACGCGGCGGGCGGGATCGCATTGACGGGGTGCTCGGGGTTGCCGGCTTTGAACGCAAGGATCTCGAACGTGTTCCAGCCGAACACGCGCTCGGGCGCGGTGAGGCCGGGCTCGCCCCAGTCGGCGTCGAGCACCGGGTCGCCGGGGCCGCCGCCGACGGTGAGATCGGCGAGCGCATCGCGCACGGCGGCCGGGATCGGCGGCGGACGCAGCCC
>NZ_JAAGPO010000129.1:0-29542 GCF_017104825.1 Burkholderia sp. Ac-20345
TCCGGCCGTGCGCGATCGCGCGGCACGGATAGCGCGGGCGGCCGCGCGTCGAGATCGGGTGCGTCGCAGGTCGTCGCGCGTATCTCGGCCGACGTGATGCCGCTTGCGAGCAGCAGCGCGACGATCGCGCGATTCCGGCAGTCGGCCGGCGTGTCGCCCGCTCGAGGCTGCACATGGCGCTGCAGCGCCGCGTCGGCATCGGGCGGCAGATAGCACGGCTCGGGCTCGCCGTCCGGCCATGCGAGATCGCGCGTCGTCCGGCCAGCCGGATGGATCGTGCGCACGCCGGCCTCGATCAGATGCCGGCCCAGCCGGTCGATCAGTTTCGCGTAGCGCACGCGGGTCGACGTGCCGGGCGCGCAGGTGCGCTCGAGTTCCGCCAGGAAGGCCGCGACGTGGTCGGGCCCGAACGTGGCCAGCGACACGCGCTGTGCGATCAGATAACGCAGGAACCGTTCGAACATCGCAACGTGCTGCACGACCGATCGGGGCGCGAACGGCCGGCGGTCGGCGCCGGTCGCGGCGGTTTCCTGCCACGCGCGGAAGGCGCCGACGGGGTCGTGAATCCAGCGATTCGTGTCCATGCACGTTTATAGCCGGAACGCGGCGGCTCCGGCAATCGTTCGGATGGCCAGGGGCCCGGCCGGCCCGGCGCAACCGATGCGTCAGTGTGCGGTCGCGCGTCGCCGATGCCGTCGTGGCGAATCGCCAAGTAAGCGAACAGCAACGCGACGAAGAAACGGAACGCGCCCGGCACACCGTACCATTGCTTCGACACCCGCATCGCGATCCATCCGTGGCTGACCGACACGAACCCGTTCCGCCGCGCGATGAAGCCGAGCGGCAGGCCGGCGATCGCAAACCAGCCGGCTGCGCGGGAGCGCGATATCGCAGGCACGCGGCAACACGCACCGTTGCCCGCCATCACCATCAGGCGTCGCGCGAAGGCGAAGAACCCGCAACCGCTGCCGTGCCCACCTGTCCGCTCAGTCGCGCCAATGCAGCGAACGCCAGTTGCGTCGCGATGGCCGCGAGCGTGCCGGCCGCCATGCCGTTGCCGAGCACGATCTGCACCGGCGCACCGAAATGGCGATACAGGTTCGGCACCAGGATCGGCGCAAGGCCGACGACGAGCGCGGCCGCGAGCGTGTACTGGTTGGCGCGTGCATGCAGGTCGACGCCGGCGAGCAGCCGGATACCCATCACGCCGATCATCGCGAACACGACCAGCGCGGTGCCGCCGACCACGGCGGCCGGAATCGCATACGCGAGCCGTGCGAGCGGTGCAAACAGCGCAATGACGATCAGGATCGCGCCGGCGGCAGCCGTCACGTAGCGCGAGCGCACGCCGGTCGTCTGCACGACACCGATATTCTCGGCGCTGGTCACGATCAGCGGCGTGCCGAACAGCGCACCGGCCAGCGACGCCAGCGCATCGCCGCGGATCGTCTTCGGCACGTCACGCGACAGCGAGATCGCCTTGCCGCAGGTTTCGCCGACGGCGACCGTCTGCGCGGTGGCCTCGGCCATCGAGATCGCGGTGAAGATCAGCAGCGGCAGCGCGGCCAGCACGTCGAAGCGCGGCATCCCGAACGGCAGCCATACCGGATGCGTGAACAGCGGGCCGTGCCACACGTCGGCGAGCGCGGGCATCGCATCGAGCGCCCAGCCGAGCGTCGCGCCGGCCATCAGGCCGATCAGCACCGCGAGGCGCCCGAGCGTGCCGCGGAACGCACCCGCGACGACGACCGTGGCGACGATCGTCGCCAGCGCGAGACCGAGCGCGCGCGGCTGGGCGAAGTCGGCCGAACCGGGCTGGCCGACGACGATCGCCGCGTAGATCCGGATCAGGTTGACCGACACGAGCAGCAGCATCGCGCCGACGACTATGCGCGGAAAGAGCCGCAGGCAGCGCGTGAAGACGGGCAGCAGCACCCAGTAGAACGCGCTGGCGAGCAGCGCCGCGCCGGCTGCGGTCGGCAGGCCCGATTGCGCGGCGATGCCGGCGAACAGCATCGTCGGTGCGCCGCCGGGCACCATCACGAACGGCATGCGCGCGCCGATCGGGCCGGCGCCGAGCGATTGCAGCACCGTGCCGATTCCGCACGCGAAGAACGTCGCGCCGATCAACTGGACCGTCAGGTCCGCCGGCAACGCGAGCATTTTGGCGATCAGGAACACGGCCGTGATCGGGGACGCGGCCATCGACAACACGTGCTGCAGCCCGAACAGCGCGAGCTGCCAGGCGGGCAGCCGTGCGTCGACGGGCGTTGAGATCGGATCGTGCGACACGGCAGGCCCCTTCGAAGCGAACGGCGACGAGCGCCGGAAACCGGCGGTGAACGGAGGGTCAATCCCGCAGCCAGGGCAGTTGCGCGGCGCTGTAGCGGAACGTCTGGAACACGCTGTTGAGCTGCCCGGGGCCGGTCTTGCGCGCGGCTTCGTCCGGGTATTCGGCGAACCACGGAATCACGTACTCCCAGACGACCTCGCCGGCGGGCGTCACTTCGAACAGCCGGCCCGTCGACGATTCGGTGACGTGCGTGTTGCCGTTCGGCAAGCGCTGCGCGTTGCCCATGAACGGCGTGTAGAACAGGTTCACGACGTCGTCCGCATACGACCACACGACGCGCTGCGTCGCGGGATCGATCTCGACGACGCGCGAGAACACGACGTGCGCGCCGTGGCGGAAATTGCCGTTGTCGAATGCGAGGATGTTGCCGTTCGCGAGCGGCACCGGCGCATGCTGGTGCGACACGACGTCGGGCCCGATCCGCAGGTCGACGCGGCCGGTTGCGCGGTCCACGCCGATGATGCCCGACGTCGTGCGCAGGCTCATCAGCACGCGGCCGTTCGCGTCGACCGCGAGGCCGTTGACGAGCGGCCAGTGGTAGCGGCCGAAGCCGACCGCGATCGGGAAATCCTCGGGCCGCAGATGGTCGCGCGCATGCCATTCCCAGACGATCTGCCCGGCCCGGTTCACTTCGCGGATCACGTCCGCGAACATCACCTCGTCGTCGCCGTGCGGCGTGCCGCCCGGCACGCGCCGCGCGAACGCGGCGTCGACCGGTTCGCACGCGGCATAGAGCAGGTTGCCGTTCGGCAGCCACTGCGCATCGTGGTGGTGCGCGGGATCCTCGTAGCGCCACACGGTTTCGCCTTGCGGCGTGACTTCGTAGAAGTCGCCGCCATGCCACATCGACCACGGCGCATAGCGCGATTCGGATTGCGGATGATTGCCGTTGTAGCCGAGGTTGCCGTTCGCGAGGATGACCGCATGGCGGCCGGGGCGCACGGGCATCTTCCACTGATGGGCGACTTCGCCGTCGATGCCGACGAGATAGACGTTGCCGTCGGCCGTCTGCGGCGCGATGAGCGTATAGCCGCCCGCGGACAGGGCGGGATCGTGGGCGATGAGGCCGACGCCACGGCGGCGCTGGGTAATCTGGTCGACGGTTGTCACTGCGGTCTCCATTCGAATCGGACACGGGGATGCAGCGGAATCTAGACGATCCGGACGGTCAGTAAAATCGGATTATTCTTGACGGCCTGTTCGGAAAAATCTAACGGACCCTTCATGCGTTCCATATCGCAGACATTCCGCTGTTTCGACGAAGTCGCGAGACGCGGCTCGATTCGCAAGGCAGCCGACGCGCTGCACCTGACCGCTGCGGCGGTGCACCAGCAGATCCGCAATCTCGAGGAGCAGGTCGGCGTGCCGCTGTTCGACCGGCTGCCGCGCGGCATGCAGTTGACGCTGGCCGGCGAGATCGTGATCGCGGCCGTGCGGCGGGGCCAGCGCGACTTCGACAACGCGCTCACGCAGGTCGAGGACCTGCGCGCGCTGCGGCGCGGCCACGTGAACCTGGCGGTGCCCGCCTCGACCGCTGAAAAGCTCGTGCCCGACGCGATCCTCGCCGCGATGCAGCGCTATCCGGGCGTCACGTACAGCGTGCGCTCGGGAAACGGCGAGAGCATCGTGCGCTGGGTCGAGACGGGCGAGGCCGACATCGGCTATGCGCTGCGCCGGCGCACGTCGGCGGGCGTTATCGAGGTGCGAGCGTTCGCTCAGCCGCTGGGTGTCGTCACGGCGCCCGGCCATCCGCTCGCGGCGTCCGGCGGCAAGGTGCGGATGCGCGACTGCCTTGCGCATCCGCTGATCCTGATGACACCCGACACGGAGCTGCGCGCGATGTTCGACCAGATCGATGCGCGCCAGCCGCGCAACGTGCGGCCGCTGGTCGAGACGGGTTCGGTGCCGATGGTGCGGCGCCTCGCGGCCGAAGGCGCGGGCGTCGGCTTCCTGATCGCCGAGAACGTCGCGGAAGACGTGGCCGCCGGCCGGCTCGCGTGGACGCCGCTTGCCGATGCAGGCGCCCGCTCGTTCAGCTGCATCTACCAGCGGGCGGACATGAGCGCGACCGTCGCGATGACGATGTTTCTCGAATTCTTCTCGGAGGCGATCGAAGCGATGGAGAGCGATTTCGCGCGCGACGGCCGGCCAGCCGGCAAGCGCCGTCGGGCACCAAGTTAACGACGTAACGACCTCGGCCGTGCAAGCGCATCGCACTGCGATGCAGTGCAGCACGCGAACCCATATGCGAGACCGGTGACGTTGCGCACGCAACGTCCGGCCGGATTACGTCATTTCCTTATTGCGGAAAAAATTTTGTTCATGGGACTATCAAACGCGTTGCCGGCGCACCGAGGGGGTCGCAGGCAGCGTGATGTCCATCGCAACGACCTACAAGAACATCGGCAGACAATGAACAGAACAGCGATTTTTCCGTATGCGTCCGCGTTGCTCGCGGCCGCCCTGTTGACGGCATGCGGCGGCGACGTCGAGAACGAAGCGGGCCGCACGCCGACACCTTCCACCGATGCGAGCTGTCTCGCGGTCGACAACAGCGGCGCGACGGTCGTGGTGGGCTCGAACCAGCCGGGCGACCCGTCGCTGCCGGAAGCGTCGTCGGGCTATCGCACCGGGATGAAGCCGGTCTATGCGAAGACCTATCTGGTCGCCACGTCGAACGCATACGCGAGCGCGGCCGGTTGCGCGGTGCTGAAGAAAGGCGGCACGGCCGCCGATGCGGCGGTCGCCG
The DNA here is from genome assembly GCF_017104825.1 of Burkholderia sp. Ac-20345. Lineage (NCBI taxonomy): Bacteria > Pseudomonadati > Pseudomonadota > Betaproteobacteria > Burkholderiales > Burkholderiaceae > Burkholderia > Burkholderia sp. Ac-20345. The sequence continues at coordinate 5,103 of NZ_JAAGPO010000129.1, forward strand.
TGCAGGCCGTGCTCGGCCTGACCGTGCCCGAAGCGACGGGCCTCGGGTCGGGCGGCGTGCTGCTCTACTACGATGCGCGCGGCAAGACGCTGCAGGCGTACGACGGCCGGGAAACCGCGCCGGCCGCTGCGACGGAGAACTACCTGCGCTACATCGACGATGCGACCAACCAATCCGCGCCGCTGCCGAACGCACGGGCGAGCGGCCGCTCGATCGGCACGATCGGCGTGCCGAGGCTCATCGAGGCGCTGCAGCAGGATCACGGCCGGCTGCCGTGGCAGAACCTGTTCGGCGATGCGATCACGCTCGCGACCAACGGTTTCCCGATCGGTGGCCGGCTCGCCGACGCGATCGCGGCGAACGCCGCGAACCTGAAGCGCGACCCCGAGGCCGCCGCGTATTTCCTGAACGCCGACGGTTCGCCGAAGACGCTCGGCACCGTGCTGAAGAATCCTGCGTATGCGCGCACGCTGACGCTGATGGCGCAGTCGGGCGCGAACGCGCTGTACACGGGGCAGATCGCGCAGGACATCGTCGCGAAGATCGCGACGACGAAGGGCGCGGACGGCTCGACGCTCACGCCGGGCAAGACGACCGTCGCGGATCTGGCCGCGTACCAGGCGAAGCGCCGCGATCCCGTATGCACGACCTATCGCAGCTACTGGGTATGCGGAATGCCGCCGCCGTCGTCGGGCGGCATCGCGGTCGCGTCGGCGCTCGGCATTCTCGAGAATTACGACCTGAAGTCGCTGAAGCCGACGGCGATCGATCTCGAAGGCGGCAAGCCGACCGTCGCGGGCGTGCACCTCGTCACCGAAGCCGAACGGCTTGCGTATGCCGACCGCGACAAGTACGTGGCCGATACGGATTTCGTGCCGCTGCCGGGCGGCACGTGGAATACGCTGCTGAACAAGCCGTACCTGAAGTCGCGCGCGGCGCTGATCGACCCGACCAAGAGCATAGGCACCGCACAGCCCGGCAATCTCGGCGCGGTGCCGCTCGGTGTCGATACGACGCTGATCGAGCACGGCACGAACCAGTTCACGATCGTCGACGGCGACGGCAACGTGCTGAGCGCGACGACGACGGTCGAGTCGAGCATGGGCTCGTTCCACATGACCAACGGTTTCCTGCTGAACAACCAGTTGACCGATTTCTCCGCGAACCCGGTCGATAGCGCGGGCAATCCGGTGGCCAACCGCCTGCAACCGGGCAAGCGGCCGCGCAGCTCGATGGCGCCGACGATCGTGTTCGGGCAGGCCGCGGACGGTTCGCGCGGCGATTTCGTGATGGCGACCGGTTCGCCGGGCGGCGGCACGATTCCGCAATACGTGGTCAAGACGCTCGTCGGCGCGCTCGACTGGGGCCTCGATGCGCAACAGTCCGCCGGGCTCGTCGACTTCGGCGCGAGCAACAGCCCGACGACCACGATCGGCGGCGAGCATCCGAACGTCAACACCGCGAACAACGGGGCGAACGATCCGCTGATCACGGGGCTGCTCGCGCTCGGGCACAAGGTGTCGACGTCCGCGCAGGCGAGCGGCGTCAACACGGTGATGCGCGTGACGGTCGGCCAGTCGTCCGCGTTGCAGGGCGGCACCGATCCGCGGCGTGAAGGCGTCGTGCTCGGCGATACGTTCCGGCCGTAACCCGGCAGGACGCACACGGCCCCGAACTGCCGAACGGCAGTCGGGGCCGTGTTGCTTTATGCGCCCGCGCCCGAGTGCCGAACTCGATGGGCATGCAGGCGGGCGGACGTTATCGAAGAACCTGCTGCTCAGCAGGATCGAGCCGGCTTTCCGGCTCGACGTGCCGAATATCCCGGCATAGGGGTCAACCCTCGAACATATCGGCTCACTGGGTTCCGTGGCCGGAACTCTGCGCCGTTCCGCGCATCGCGGCTGGAAGGCTGCACATTTAGACAGCCGCTAACCCCCGGTTTCGCACAATCAAATTCCGAGCCGTTTTTGGCGTAGGCAACCTTCGTTCACTCGTGCCTGGCACGGGTGTCTCACGACGGTGGCGGCCAATGACCAAGGCATGCCCCACATCGAAGCCTGCTCTTTGGAGATGGTTATGAATGGCCGGAAAATATTGAATGGGATGAGTGCGGCAATCGGCGTCGGCGGGGTGGCGCTGCTGTATGCCGCATCGGCAAGCGCGAGTCTCAACGTTGCAGTCGCCGGACCGATGACGGGCGAGTACGCATCGGGTGGCGAGCAGTTCAGGAAGGGCGCCGAGCAGGCGGTAAAGGACATCAATGCGGCCGGCGGCGTTCTGGGCCAGCAATTGAACCTGATCGTCGGCGACGACGTATGCGATCCGAAGCAGGCGGTGTCGGTCGCCAACGACTTCGTCAACAAGAAGGTCGCATTCGTCAACGGCCACTGGTGTTCCAGTTCGACGTTACCGGCATCCGACGTATACAACGACGCTCAGATTCCCGAGATTACCGTCTCGACGAATCCGAAGATCACCGAGCGCGGAATCAAGGGCTTGTTCCGCATTACCGGGCGCGACGATCAGCAAGGCGCCGTCACGGCCGCCTATATCGCGGACCACTTCAAAGGCAAGAAGATTGCCGTCATCGACGACAAGACCGCATACGGTGGCGGCCTGGCCGACGAAATCGCGAAAGGGCTCGCGGCAAAGCAGACGCCTGTCGCATTGCGTCAGTCCATCACGGCTGGCGAGCGCGATTACTCCGGGTTGGTCAGCAAGATGAAGGTCGCCGGTGTGCAGGTTCTGGCCTACGGCGGCTACTACCAGGAGGTTGCGCTGATCCTGCGTCAGGCCGCTCAAGCCGGCCTCGATCTGACGGTGATCGGCGGCGACACGCTCAGCAACAACGAGCTGGTCAATGCCGCAGGCCCGCAGATCAACAAGGTGCTGTTCACGTTCCCGCCCGATCCGCGCAAGAGCGCGGCCGCATCGAAGGTCGTCGCTGCCTTCCGCGCGCAAAAGATCGAACCTGAGGGCTACATGCTCTATTCGTACGCGGCCATGCAGGCATACGCAGATGCCGCGAAGCGTGCGAAGAGCACCGACTACGCGGCGGTCGTGAAGCAACTCCGTGACGGTACGTTCGATACCGTCGTCGGTCAGCTGAAGTTCGATTCGAAGGGAGACCTGAAGAATCCGGGCTACGTCGTCTACAGATGGAACGGCAACAGCTACGACTACGTCAAGTGATGCGGGCTGCAACGCATATCGCATGAAGGGCGCGGCGGGCCGCACCGGGCGGGCCGCCGCGCTGCAACGAGATGTATCGGAGAAGCTATGAGTCAGGCGTTACAGCAACTGATCAACGGTTTGACCCTGGGGGCGATATACGGTCTGATCGCGATCGGCTATACGATGGTCTACGGCATCATCGGCATGATCAACTTCGCTCACGGAGACATCTACATGGTGAGCGCGTTCATTGCCGTGACGTGCCTTACGCTGCTCGGTTCGGGCGGCGTTTCCTCCGTGGTGCTCGCGATCGGCATGACGCTGATTGTCGCGATCGTACTGACGTCCGCGTTCGGGTGGACGGTCGAGCGGGTCGGCTACCGTCCGCTGCGCGGCTCGAATCGTCTCGCGCCGCTGATTTCGTCGATCGGCCTGTCGATCTTCCTGCAGAACATGGTGCAACTCACGCAGGGTGCACGCGTGAAGTCGGTTCAGCCTGTCGTTACGGGCGGAATCAACATACCGATGGGCGGCGCGGGTCACGATGTCTATCTGTCGAACATCCAGATCCTGATCGTCATCGTGACGATTGCGCTGATGGGCGCATTCACGTTGTTCATCCACAAGACTTCGTTCGGCAGACAGCAGCGCGCATGCGAACAGGATCAGCGCATGACGCGCTTCCTGGGTTACGACGCGGATCGCATCATTTCGGTGACATTCATGATCGGTGCCGGGCTTGCCGCTGTCGCCGGCGTGATGGTCACGCTCTATTACGGCGTCGTCGACTTCTCGATCGGCTTCATTGCCGGCATCAAGGCATTCACTGCGGCGGTGCTCGGCGGTATTGGCTCGATCCCCGGCGCCATGCTGGGCGGGGTCATCATCGGCCTGATCGAGGCGTTCTGGTCTGCCTATCTGTCGCCCGAATACAAGGACGTGGCGACGTTCGTGATTCTGATCGTGTTCCTGATGTTCCGGCCGTCCGGGCTGCTCGGCCGCCCAGAGGTGGAGAAAGTCTGATGAGTACGACGATGTCCAAGCAAGTCAATCTTCCGTTTCGCGTTCGCGATGCGCTGGGTGCAGCGATTGTCGCTGCAGTTGTCGGACTGCCGATGCTCGGGCTGACGACTCACGATGGCTCGGGCGGTCTTCAGGTGCAGACCCGTTGGCCGTTGCTCGGTGCGTTCGTGGTCGCCGCGTTTGTCGGGCGCATGGCACTGCAGTGCCTGCTGGAATATGTCGCGATTGTCCGGAAGCGTCGCGTCCAGAAGGGCAAGCAGGCTACGGCGTCCGCTTCGAGACTGACGTGGATCGGGGCGTTTGCCGTTGCATTCGCGATCGTGTTGCCGGCGATGTTCTCCGGCAATCGCTACGTGGTCGATACGGCGACGACGGTGCTGATCTACGTGATGCTCGGCTGGGGGCTGAACGTGGTTGTCGGACTCGCAGGCCTGCTCGATCTGGGATACGTCGCGTTCTATGCGGTCGGTGCTTATTCGTACGGATTGCTGTCGACCCATTTCGGCCTCGGATTCTGGGAAGTCCTGCCGATCGCGGGCGGCCTCGCCGCGGCTTTCGGGATGATCCTCGGCTATCCGACGCTGCGGTTGCGAGGCGACTATCTCGCGATCGTCACGCTCGGCTTTGGCGAGATCATCCGGCTCATCTTGATCAACTGGGGTGACGTTACCGGTGGACCGAACGGTGTCTCTTCGATTCCGAAGCCGACGTTTTTCGGGCTGCCGATGCAAGCGTCGGCGGACGGTCCGACCTTCTCGAGCCTGTTCGGCATCGAATACTCCCCGCAGCAACGGATCGTGTTTCTCTACTACCTGATCCTCGGGATGGCGCTGCTGACGAACCTGTTCGTTTCCCGCCTGCGCCGGCTGCCTGTCGGTCGGGCATGGGAAGCAATCAGGGAGGACGAGATTGCCTGCAAGGCGATGGGGCTCAACGTAACGAACATCAAGTTGTCTGCGTTCGCGATCGGAGCAATGCTCGCCGGATTTGCCGGTGTGTTCTTCGCCGCTCGCCAGGGCTTCATCTCTCCGGAGAGCTTCACGTTCTCGGAATCGGCCACGATTCTTGCGATCGTCGTCCTTGGCGGCATGGGCAGCCAGCTTGGCGTCGTGTTCGCGGCTGCCGTGCTCGTCGTCCTTCCTGAGCTCGGGCGCGACTTCTCTGAATATCGAATGCTGTTGTTCGGTCTTGCGATGGTATTGATCATGATCGTGCGGCCCGGCGGGCTGATCAGTCATCGTCGCGCAACGATTACGGCACCTGCGGAGGGCAAGTGATGGATCCGATGACGCCGCTGATTCTTGAAAGCGCTCCTGCCGGATTGGGGCGGAGCGAGTCCCGTGGTGAACGCGGACCGCTACTGCACGTCGAAAACGTCGTGATGCAGTTCGGCGGGCTTCGCGCGATCGAAAACATGTCGATGACCGCGCGCGCCGGCGAGGTGACCTCGGTTATCGGTCCGAATGGCGCAGGCAAGACGACGTTCTTCAACTGCCTGACCGGCTTTTACAAACCAACGTCGGGTGCAATCGTGCTGGCGCATCCCGCACGCGGGAAGTTGCGCCTGGATGCGATGCGAAACGCGGACGTTGCGCGTGTCGGGCAGGTGGTGCGGACCTTTCAGAACATCCGGCTCTTTCCGCGCATGACCGTGCTGGAGAACCTGATGATCGCCCAGCACAACGCGCTCCAGAAGGCGTCGCGTTTCTCGATTTCCGGTGCGCTGAACCTGCGCGGATATCGCGCTGCCAGCCGCGATGCGGTTGCGAAGGCAATGGAATGGCTCGAGCGACTCAACCTGCGGGACCTTGCCGACAAGCCGGCGGGCGACATGCCTTATGGTGTTCAGCGCCGCATCGAGATTGCTCGCGCGATGTGCGCCGATCCGATTCTGCTTTGCCTCGACGAACCCGCGGCAGGGTTGAATCCGCGCGAGTCCGCAGCGTTGACCGCGCTGCTTTCGTCTCTTGCCCGGGACAGGGGTATCGGCGTGCTGCTCATCGAGCACGACATGAGCGTGGTCATGAAGGTTTCCGATCACATCGTCGTGCTCAACCACGGCAAGAAGATTGCCGAGGGCAGCCCTGCCGAGGTGAAGGCCAATCCTGACGTGATTGCCGCTTACCTCGGCGAAGAGGAAAGCGAAACATCGGACCAGCAGGCCTGACTACGCGAGGAATTCTTTCATGCTCAAGATTTCGGAATTGTCCGCGCACTATGGCAGCGTGCAGGCATTGCATCACGTCAACGTCGACGTGAACGAAGGAGAGATCGTCACGTTGATCGGCGCGAACGGCGCCGGCAAGTCGACGCTGATGAACACGATCTTTGGCTATCCACGCGCGAGCGGCGGTTCGATCGTGTTCGAAGGACGCGACATCACCAGGCGGCCGTCGCACGAGATTGCGAAATTCGATATCGCGATCGTCCCGGAGGGGCGGCGTATTTTTCAGCGCATGACGGTGATGGAGAACCTGCTGATGGGAGATACGTCCCGGGAGCGGCAGACGTCGCAGGACATCGAGCGAATGGTCGGAATGTTCCCGATTCTCGGCAACCGGGCATCCCAACGTGCCGGAACGTTGTCCGGCGGCGAACAGCAGATGCTGGCGATCGCACGGGCGTTGATGTCCCATCCGCGGTTGCTGCTGCTCGACGAGCCGTCGCTTGGCCTGGCACCGATCTACATCAAGAAGATCTTCTCGGTGATCCGCGAACTCAACACGCAATATGGCATGACGATTTTGCTCGTTGAGCAGAATGCCCATCATGCACTGCGAGTCGCCCATCGGGGGTACGTCCTTCAACACGGGCACATCGCGCTCGAAGGGGACGGGCCTTCGTTGCTGGCGGATCCGGCCGTGCGCGCGGCGTATCTGGAGGGCGATACAGCGCAGCTCGATGCGGCGTGATTGATCGCACCGGGGCCAGCGGCGCCGGTGCCGGTCAATCGGCAGGGCGACGCGGCGTACCGGCCGCCCTGTCGACTGTGCACGACTCCGTTCGGCCGGATACTGCCGATCCAGGCGAATCCATGCTCTGTAATCAGCATGCCTTGGGTTGCACCGCGTAACTGTGCAAAATTCCGCAAAAAGTTACCGCTCTGTCACAAGACGGCCGCCGAGAACCGGTTCAGAATTCACTTCAACAGATCGGAGCGACGGCGCTCCGGTGTTCATGTCGGACAGGTGTCCCGATCGATCTTGACGGAGTGAGAACATGAAGGTGTTGATCGTCTTTGCCCATCCCGAACCGAAGTCGTTCAATGGTGCGTTGAAGGACAAGGCTGTCGCGACGCTGACCGCGCTCGGACACGAGGTCCGCGTGTCGGATCTGTATCAGATGAAATGGCGGCCGGATCTCGGCCTGGATGATTTCACCGGCCCGCGTGCGAACCCAGATTACCTGGACCTGTCAGCCGAGCAGGAGCACATGTTCGCGACGTCGCAGCCGACGCCGGATGTGGCCGCCGAGCAAGAGAAGGTGCTGTGGTCGGACCTGATCATTTTCCAGTACCCGATGTGGTGGTTCGGCATGCCGGCGATCCTGAAAGGCTGGGTCGATCGCGTGATGACGCGTGGCTTCGCATACGCGACCGGGCGCAAATACGACACCGGCATGTTCAAGGGGCGCAAGGCGATGATCTCGACCACGACGGGTACGGCGTCGAGCCTGTACGAGCCGGATGGCGTCGACGGCGACATCAACCACCTGCTGTGGCCGATCCATAACGGGATCTTCAAGTACCTGGGTTTCGACGTGCTGCCGCCGCACGTGTCGTGGATGCCGGCGCGCGTGTCGGCCGAGGAGCGGGCGGCGTACCTGGCGTCGTACGAAGAACGGCTGCGAACGCTCGAACAGACGCCGTCGCTGTACTTCCATCCGTTCGAGGACTACGGTACCGACCAACGCCTGAAGCCGGGCGTGATCGCCCGGTCGGGCTTCCAATGGAACCCGGGCGCCGGACAGAGCCGGGAAGCGGCGGCGGACCAATTCACGGCACCGAACGTCGCCAGGTTCGGCTGAATGGATGGACGGGCGTGACGGGAAGCATGCCCGTCACATCACCCCACCTGCTTTCCTTTCATATTTCGACTGGTGTCGCCATGAGCAAACCCGACATTTTCCGGAAGCTGCATCACGTCTGTATCGTTGTTCGCGACATGAATGCGGCCACCGCGTATTACGAATCCGCCGGTATCGGCCCGTGGACGGACTTCCCGCCTCTCGATGCGTTCAAGCTCGACGGCTACGATCGCGACGCCTTTCTGAAGCTGAAGTACAAGTTCGCGAACGTCGACAACGTCCAGTTCCAGCTCTGCGAACCGGGTGACGGTGACACGCCGCAGAAGCGCTTTCTGGAAAGCCACGGTGAAGGCGTGTTTCATCTCGGGTTTGCGGTTCCGGACGTCGACGCAGCGGAAGCCGTTGCAACCGGGGCGGGCATCGAGGTACTCGGTCGCGGGCGGTTGCCGGACGGCAGTGGTTTCACGTACTTCGATACGGCGAAAGCGGGCGCCGGCGTCAATCTTCAGGTTCGCGCACGAAAAGAGTAGGGCACGGCCGTTCGGTGTCGCGTGCCGACCCGCGCGCACTCGTGCTCCTGGCTACGACGATGGGGCCATCCGATCGGTGCTGGAATCAATCGGCACGGAACGGAGACAGTCGTCCTTTGTGCCGCCCGACAGGCGGCACGTTTTTTTTGTACTATCAGGAAATGCGGCGACGTGTTCGAAAGTCGTTGCCCTGTCAGAACGTATCCCCTCCGATCTCCGTTTCCACCGCGACTCACCAAGGTAGCGCGCGTACTTCACGCATGGAGTGATCCGATGATCCGCCACGAACTCGATAATCCGTTTCTCGAAGCGTTGGGTGCGACCTTGACCGAATGGCAAGACGGAGTTGCGGAGATCGCGATGCCAATCAGCGCGACGCATCTGAACCGGCAACGCGTGTTGCAGGGCGGTGCCGTCGCGACGCTGCTGGATGCGGCCTGTGGATATGCCGGGCTGTACAGCGACTCGGGCGAAACGGTTCACGGCTTCACGCTGTCCTTGACGATCAACTACCTGGATCGGGGCATCGGGCAGCAGGTCACGGCCAAGGGCATGCTCGAGCGTAAAGGCAAATCGATTTACTTTTGCCGAGGCGAGGCATGGGTTGACGGTCGCATCCTGATCGCTACCGCACAGGGGACGTTCAAGTACACGCGATAGCTTGCCGGAGAGATGGGTCGATTCGATTGCCTGGAAGCCGGGCAGCGGAAACAGAAGCGTGCTGTTCCGATGTGGCGTCACCGGCCCGGCGCGAAGCAGGCGGCGGGGGGGCGGGAATAGGGGAATGGTGCCGGCTCATTTCCGAGGCGGGGCGGGCGCCCCGCCCACCCCGCGGTATTACCGCATGACGAACGGATTGGCTGTCTTCACGCCGGTATTGATCCACACACTCTTCGTCTGCAGGTACTCGCGGATCGCATCGATGCCGTTCTCGCGCCCGAGCCCGGAATCCTTGTACCCGCCGAACGGCGACATGTAGCTCACCGCGCGATAGCTGTTGACCCACACCATGCCCGCCTGGATGCGTTCCGCGACGCGCAGCGAGCGGCCGATGTCGTTGGTCCAGACACCCGAGCCCAGCCCGAAGCGAACGTCATTCGCGATGCGCACCGCGTCGTCTTCATCCTTGAACCTGATGATCGACAGGATCGGGCCGAACACTTCCTCCTGCGCGATCCGCATGTCGTTGCGCACGTCGCCGAAAATCGTCGGTTCGACGAACCAGCCGTTGCCGCACGCCTGGTCACTGCCGGGCTTGCCACCGAGCAGCAGCTTCGCGCCTTCTTCCTTCGCGATGTCGATGTACGCGAGCACCTTCTTGTATTGCGGACGGGTCGTCACCGGCCCGACCTGCGTCTCGAGCGATGCGGGATCGCCCATCTTCGCGGTGCGGGCGAGGGCCAGCAGGCGCTCGACGAACGAGTCGTAGATGCTTTCCTGGACCAGCAGGCGCGAACCGGCGATGCAGGTCTGCCCCGTTGCCGCGAAGATCCCTGAAACGGCGCCATTCACCGCGTCGTCGAGATCCGCATCCTCGAAGACGATGTTCGGCGACTTGCCGCCGAGCTCGAGGCTCACATGCTTGAACTGCCGTGCCGCGGCTTCGTTGATCGCGCGCCCGGTCGAATCGGCGCCCGTGAACGTGATCTTCTTGACGAGAGGATGCTCGACGAGCGCCGCACCGACGTCCGCACCGAACCCGGTAACCACGTTCACCACGCCGGGCGGAAAGCCGGCTTCCTCGAACAGCTTCGCGAACTCGATCGTCGACACCGATGTGAATTCGGACGGCTTGATCACGACCGTGCATCCCGCCGCGAGCGCCGGTGCGATCTTCCACGTGGCGAGCAGCAGCGGCGAGTTCCACGGTGTGATTGCGGCGACGACACCGAGCGGCTCGTTGCGCGTGAAATTGAAGTAGCCCTTTTTATCGAGCGGAATCACCGAGCCCTGGATCTTGTCGGCCAGGCCGCCGAAGTAGTAATACCACTGCGGGAGGTACTGGCATTGGCCATGCATTTCGGCCATCAGCTTGCCGTTGTCGCGCACCTCGAGTTCGGCGAGCCGTTTCGCGTCGAGTGCGATCAGATCGCCGACACGATGCAGCAGCTGGCCGCGCTGGCTCGGCGTCATTTGCGCCCACGGGCCTGACGTGAAGGCCGTGTGGGCAGCCTGGACTGCGCGATCGACATCGGCGGCGGTGCCTTTCGCGACCATTGCCCACGGTTCGCCGGTATACGGATTCTCGGTCTCGAACCATTCGCCGGATGACGACGGACAGTTGTGTCCGTCGATGACCATTTCAAAGCGTTCCATCGTTCCTGCCTCCATTCGGTTAGGATGCGGCCACCGCACGCCGTTGCGATTCCGCGAGAATTTCCTGTGCCTTGAGAATGACGGGACGGTCGACCATGCGTCCGTCGACCGCGACGGCTGCGCCGTGCGATGCGGAGGCGGTATCGACGACCTTGCGCGCCCATTCGATCTCTCTTCCCGTCGGCAGGAACGCGGCATTGACTGCCTGGACCTGCTTCGGGTGAATGCAGAGCTTGGCGCCGAAGCCAAGCCGCTTCGCACGAAGCGTGTCGCGTTCGATCTGCGCGGGATCATCCAGTGCGAGGCTCACGCCGTCGACGGGCGGCAGCAGGTTGCCGAGGCGGGACGCCAGCACGATATGCGACCGGAAGTACAGCAACTGCTCGTCGTCGCCGTCGATCGACAGATCGAGCTGGAAGTCGATGTTGCCGAACACGAGGCGAGTCGTCAGCCGGTGCTGCGCGATGGCGACCACGTTGCGGAAACCCTGCGCCGTTTCGATCATCGGCAGCACGTCGGTCGGCTTGCCGGCGAATTCGCAGAGGAAGATGTCGTCGATGCGTTCGGTCTTCGGCAGCATGACCGTCTTGACGGACGGTGCGCGGCACAGCGCGATATCCTCGCGGAACCATTCGCTGTTGACGTCGTTGATGCGCACGGCCACCGGTGTGTCGTTGGATGCAAGCCACTCGGCAAGCGCGGCGCGTGCGACCTTCTTTTCCGCGGGCGGCACCGCATCTTCGAGGTCGATCACCACGACGTCGACGCCCGAGGCGGCGGCCTTCGCGAAGCGATCCGGGCGGTTACCGGGAACAAACAGATAGGAACGGGGGGCGAGCTCAGACATGTCGATTCTCCGGGTTTCGTGAGGCGAGCAGTGACGGAACGACCGTGGCGTCAGCGATGGCCCAGATCTTCCCGATCGATTCGGTAACTTCGGCTTCGGTTGCCGCGTCGGCATACAGCGCGAGCGTGCGAACCTTGTGTTCCAGTTCGGCACGCGACAACGTATTGCCGGGGTCGCCCTTCGGATCGTCGACGCGGCCCTTCAGGGTGCGGCCGTCCTTCGTCGTGACAGTGACTTTGCCGATCCAGCGCGCCGGATAGGCGGAGTCGACTTCCGGGTCGAGCTCCATTCGGACCTTGTCGCGCAGGCGCGCGATGTCGGGCGATGCGTAATGGGCGTCGAACTCGCGCACGCCGGCATGACCGTAGGCCGATACGAGGCCGAGCACCGTCCCCATCGAGAACTTCGCCTGGTGGATCGTCCGCGGACTCACGACCGGACCGAGGACATCTATTGCGGCCTGGTGAACATGCGTGACCACGCTTTCGATATCGTCCGGCTTCAGCGCATTGCGCTCGATGACTTGCAGCAACGCGTCGGCGGCAGGATGGGTGTGCCGGCACGATGCGTGGTACTTGAACGAGGTTTCGGCCAGTGCCCAGCGTGTGCCGAGCCGATCGACCAGCTTGTCCGGGTACGTCTGGTCCGACATCCCGGCCCCCATCCCCTTCTCGCCTTCGAGAATGTCTGCCGCGCCGGTGAAGCCGTCCGCCGCGAGATAGGCTGCGAAAAGGCCGTTTGCCGCCGCCTTCGCCGTATGCAGCTGCTTCGAGTCCGCCGCATCCTTGAGGAATTGCCACAACCCCGCTGCCTGCGTACCGGCCGAGCCGAACGCGTGCAGCATTTGATTGCCGTCGAGGTTCAGCAAGTGGCCGACTGCCGCGGCGGCGGCAAGCGTGCCGACGGTACCGGTCGTATGAAACGTCTTGTAGTGGGAGCGGCCAAGGAATTCGCCGACCCGCACGCCGACTTCGTAGCCCGCGATGCATGCGGTCAGGAACGCTTGCCCGCTGCGCCCGAGTGATTGCGCGACGGCCAGGGCGGCGGGAAAGACGACCGTGGCCGGATGCAGCACCGAACTGTTGTGGAGGTCGTCCTGCTCGGCGAAATGCGACGCGGCGGCATTGACCATCGCAGCGAACAACGGGCTTGTCGTGCGCCGCGATATCAGCACTTCGCACGGTCCGGACGCGGGCCCGAACGCGAAAGCGAGCGTGTGGATGGTTTCCACCGGGCGGGCGCCGCGGCCCGCGAGTGCCGAGCCGTACCAGTCGAGGAAAAGGTCTTCGGTGCGGCGAATCACGTCGACGGGAATCTGGTCGAAGCGGAGTTGTGACGCGAAGTTCGCGAGGGTCTGGGTATGGGTCATGTTCGAGTCGCTTGCGGTTGCGGGTTAGATCACGCGCGCGTCGCGCCATCTGCGAACGTCTGCGTCGGTGAAACCGAGTTCGTGGAGAAGTGCGTCGGTGTGCTGCCCCAGGGAGGGAACGGCATCCATGCGAACGTCTTCCGCGCGATCGACGCCGGGCGGAAGGAGTGCCGGGATGCAGCCGGCAGGGGAATCGACTTCGACCCACCGGTTGCGCGCGCGCAACTGCGGATGCGCCCAGACGTCGGCCATCTCGTTCATGCGGGCATTGGCAATCTGCGCGGTGTCGAGTCGATCGACGACTTCCGCCGCAGTGAGCGTCGAGAATGCATCGACGATGATCGCGCACAGCGCATCGCGTGACGCCACGCGCTTCGCATTCGAGTTGAAGCGAGGATCTGCCGCCAGTTGCGGCACATGAAGGACGTGCTCGCAGAATGCGGCCCATTCACGCTCGTTCTGCAGGCCGAGCATCACCGACTTGCCGTCTCCGGCCGGGAAGGGGCCGTACGGGTAGATCGTGGCGTGTGCCGCGCCTGCCCGAGGGGGCGGCGATGCGCCATCGAATGCGTAGTACATCGGATAGTTCATCCATTCGACCATGCTTTCGAGCATCGAGACGTCGATCTGCCTGCCGCGCCCGGTCTTCGATCGCTCGAGCAGTGCGGCCAGGATGTTCGTGTAGGCGTACATGCCGGCGGCGATGTCGGCGATCGAACAGCCGGCCTTTGCCGGCGAATCGGGGCCGCCCGTGACGGACAGAAAGCCGGATTCGCTCTGGATCAGCAGGTCGTAGGCTTTCTTGTCGCGATACGGGCCGTCCGGCCCATAGCCCGAGATGTTGCAGACGATCAGCCCGGGATGCGCCGCATGCAGCGCGTCGTAGGACAGGCCGAGGCGGGCTGCGGCGCCGGGTGCAAGGTTTTGCACGAGCACGTCGGCGTCGGCAAGCAGTTTTCCGAGTACAGCGTTGGCATCCGGCGCCTTCACGTCGAGCGTCAGGCTTTCCTTGGAACGGTTGCACCAGACGAAGTGCGATGCTTCGCCGTTGACGCGCTCGTCATAGGCTCGTGCGAAATCGCCCACGCCAGGACGCTCGACCTTGATGACGCGCGCGCCGAGATCGGCGAGCTGCCGGGTGCAGAAAGGCGCCGCGATAGCGTGCTCCAGCGTGACGACCTTGATGTCGGTCAGGGGTTTCATGGCGCGCTCCTAGAAAGATCGCGGCAGACCGAGCAGATGCTCGGCGACGTACGACAGGATCAGGTTGGTCGAGATCGGAGCGACCTGATACAGGCGCGTCTCGCGGAACTTGCGCTCGACGTCGTACTCGTTCGCGAAGCCGAACCCGCCGTGGAATTGCAGGCACGCGTTCGCTGCTTCCCACGATGCGTCGGCTGCCAGCAGTTTGGCCATGTTGGCCTGTGCACCGGCCGGCTGTTTCGCGTCGAACAGTTCGCATGCCTTGTAGCGCATCAGGCTGGCGGCTTCGACATTCACGTAGGCTCGCGCGATCGGGAACTGCACGCCCTGGTTCTGACCGATCGGCCGGCCGAACACGACGCGTTCCTTCACGTACTTCGAGACCTTGTCGAGGAACCAGTACCCGTCGCCGATGCATTCGGCCGCGATCAGCGTCCGTTCGGCGTTCAGGCCGTCGAGGATGTACTTGAAGCCCTTGCCTTCTTCGCCGATCAGGTTTTCCGCGGGAATCTCGAGGTTGTCGAAGAACAACTCGTTCGTCTCGTGATTCACCATGTTCGGTATCGGGCGCACCGTCATGCCGTTGCCGATCGCTTCGCGAAGATCGACGAGGAAAATCGACATGCCTTCGGATTTCTTCGCGACCTGGTCGATCGGTGTCGTGCGAGCCAGCAGAATCATCAGATCGGAATGCTGGACGCGCGAGATCCAGACCTTCTGCCCGTTGACGACGTAGCGATCGCCCTTGCGTATGGCCGTCGTCTTCAGCTTCGTCGTGTCGGTGCCGGTCGTGGGTTCGGTCACGCCCATCGATTGCAACCGGAGCTTGCCGCTGGCGATCTGCGGCAGATACTTCGATTTCTGCTCGGCCGAGCCGTGGCGCAGCAGCGTGCCCATGTTGTACATCTGACCGTGGCAGGCCCCCGAGTTGCCGCCGCTGCGGTTGATCTCCTCCATGATCACCGATGCCTCGGTCAGCCCGAGACCGGATCCGCCGTATTCCTGCGGAATCAGCGCGGCAAGCCAGCCAGCATCGGTCAGCGCCTGGACGAAGGCCTCCGGGTACGCGCGTTCCTCGTCGATCTTGCGGAAATATTCCGGCGGGAAGTTCGAACACAGATCGCGGATGGCCTCGCGAATCTCCTGGTGCGGTGCGGCGATATCCAACACGTGAATCTCCTCTTAGTTTCCCGTGGCGGGATGGGCTTCGGTCAGCGTCACGCGTCCATCGACGCATAGCCGGCCGCGGGCGCTTTCCGCCCAGATGCGAATCTCGGGCGACACCGGGTCGTGGGTCGCGCATACGTAGAACGGTTCGTTGTCGAAGAGCGGGCCGACTGCCTTGAAAGAAAATCCGGAGATGTTTGCGCGCGGCAGGTTGCGGCGCACGAGATCGATGAGCAGCGTGGCGGTCAGCGGCCCATGGACAACCAGTGCGGGATACCCTTCCTGCTCGGTCGCGTACGGACGGTCGTAGTGGATCCGGTGGCCGTTGTAGGTCACGGCTGAATAGCGGAACAGCAGCACGGGATCGGGCACGACCAGGCGCCGCCAGGTGCCGTCGCTGGGCGCGTCGATTCCGCTGTCCGGCGAGCTCGTTGCCCGGGGCGCATCGCGGTAGACGATGTCCTGCTCTTCAGACAGCAGCGTGCCTTCGAGATCTTCGAGCTGATGGCGGACACGCACGAACACCAGCGGCCCGCTGCGTCCTTCCTTTGAGCCGACGTCGACGATTTGCGACGTCCGGGTGACGTCGTGGCCGATTCGAACCGGACGTTCGAATTGCACGCGGCTGCCGGCCCACATGCGGCGCGGCAACGGCACGGGCGGCAGGAACCCGCCGCGCGTGGGATGCCCGTCGACGCCGACGTGCGACTGGCGGGCAATGGCGGGAAAGAGCGCCCAGTGCCAGAGCGGCGGAAGCGCATCGTCCGGCTCGAGCGCTGCTTCGTGGTCGAGCAGCGCCGCGAGCTGCGCGACGAGTCGAGGCGAGACGGTTTCGCGTTCGGATTGCGTGCGCCCGATCCAGTTGCGAAGGTTGTCGAATTCTGCGGACATGTCGTCGGTTTTCCAAAGATGCGTCGTTGCTGCTAGCGTGACGCACCGGACTGCCGGCGACAATTTGTGCTTCGGAAACGGGGCTTTAAGTGGCGTTTAAGGTGTCACGGCAACCTGGCCGGCATCGTGAAGATGGTCGTCGTCCTGGGCCTTGCCGGTGAGCTGATCGACCAGTTCGCGCGCGAACGACGGCAACAGGTCGAGGCTGCGGATGCAGATCAGCAGATTGCGGGTTGCCCAGTCGTCCTCGATCGATACGAGCTTGACGTTCATGAGCCGCGCATAACGTGCCGCCGAAGAGAATGGCAGCACGCCGATCCCCACGTTCGCCTCGACCATTCGGCACAGTGCCTCGAAATTGCCCACTTCGATCCGCACCTGAAGGGTCTTGTGGAGATCGTTGACGACGCGATTGAGGAAGTTATGGATCGCGCTCGCTTCCGGGAGCCCGATGAAGTCGAAGCCGGTGGTTTCCGCGAACGGGATCGATTGGCGGTCGGCCAGCGGATGCGACGGATGGACGGCGAGGATCAGCTTGTCCCGGCGATAGGGCAGCGTCATCAACGATTCGGTCCTGACATCACCCGCCACGATGCCGATGTCCGCCCACCCTTCGCTGATCGCGCGGACGATATCGTGGCTCAGTCGTTCCTTCAGACCGATATTGACGTCCGGGTGGGTCGCAAGAAAGTCGCGCAGGTCGTTCGGCAGGAACTCGGTGGTCGCGGTGGTATTGGCGAACAATCGAATATGACCCTTGATACCGCGCGCGTATTCCTGCATGTCGCCGCGCAAGTGCTCGAGTTGCGACAGCACGAGCCGCGCATGATGCAGGAACGCCTGCCCGGGCGGGGTGAGCGTCACGCCCTGGCTCGTCCGGAACAGCAGCTTCGAGCCCATGCTCTCTTCGAGATTCTTGATGCGCGTGCTGGCGGCGGGTACCGACATGCACGAGCGCTCGGCGCCGCGTGTCAGGCTGTTCGTTTCCGCGATGGCGCTCATCAGGCGGAGATCGACCAGATCGAAATGCATTCCCATGATTTGCCTCCTGGCTTTGGCGTGCCGATGAGCGAATCATAGCAACAGGAAAAAATCCGCAAAAGTAAGGATTCCATCTACGGGCTTATATTTCACGTGAGTCCGCATATATTGGCGAATATAGAGGTTCAATGTCGAGGCTTGAGATTTGTGACTATGCAAAATTCCGCAAGATAATCTCGACGCAAATCAAGACGGCCCGTTTTCGTCGATCGACAATCCGCTCAACGTCGGGGGAGCGCAATGAGGTCCTCCGTCGATCCGACTGCCCTCTACAGGAGATAGCGATGTTGATTGCACCGTACAAGAACGAGCCGTTCGACCTCTTTGACACCGACGCCGCCGTCGCCGAGATGCGTGGCGCGCTCGACAAGGTGCGTACGCGCTTTGGCGAGACGTATCCGCTGATCATCAATGGCGAACGCGTCATGACGGACGACAGGCTCGTCTCGACGAACCCGTCGAATCCGGCGGAGATCGTCGGTTACTCGGCGAAGGCAACGCAGCAGCACGCCGATGCGGCACTTGATGCGGCATGGAAGGCGTTCGAATCGTGGAAGCGCTGGACGCAGGAAGATCGCTCGCGCGTGATGCTGAAGGCCGCTGCGATCATGCGTCGCCGCAAGCGCGAACTCGAAGCATGGCTCGTCTACGAGATCGGCAAGAACTATGTCGAGGCCAGCGCCGAAGTCGCGGAGATGATCGACTTCACCGAGTACTACGCACGGCAGGCGCTGACCCACGTCGGTGGACTGGGTTCGCTGATCCACTATCCGGGCGAGGAGAACGAGAGCTTCTACATTCCGCTCGGCGCCGGCGTCACGATTTCGCCGTGGAATTTCCCGATGGCGCTGATGACGGGCATGACCGTGGGCGCGATCGTCGTCGGCAACACCGTCGTGTGCAAGCCGGCGGAGGACACGGTCGTGTCGCTGGCGAAGGTGTTCGACATCTTCGAGGAAGCCGGTCTGCCGCCGGGTGTCGTCAACTATCTGCCTGGCAACGGCCGCGACGTCGGCTCGTATCTCGTCGCGCATCCGCGCACCCGCTTCGTCAATTTCACCGGGTCGCTCGCAACCGGCGCGGCGATCAACGAATCGGCGGCGAAGCTCGCGCCGGGGCAGAAGTGGTTCAAGCGCGTCTTCCTGGAGCTGGGCGGCAAGGACGGCATCCTGGTCGACGAAACCGCCAATCTGGACGACGCCGCAACGGGCGTGATCCAGGCTGCGTTCGGCTATTCCGGCCAGAAATGCTCGGCTTGCTCGCGCCTGATCGTGGTGGATTCCGTCTATGACGCGCTGATCGAGCGCGTGATCGAACGTACGAAGAAGCTGGTCGTCGACGAGGCGAAGAACAACCCGAGCCTCGGGCCCGTGTGCAACGAAATGCAGTACAACAAGGTTCAGTCGTACATCGACATCGGCCGCGGCGAGGGCAAGCTGCTGACGGGCGGCAAGGTTGTCGACGCACCGGGCTACCTGATCGAGCCGACGATCTTCGGCGACGTGTCGCCGACCGCGCGCATCGCGCAGGAAGAAGTGTTCGGTCCGTTCGTCGCGGCGATCCGCGTGAAGGACTTCACCGAAGGCCTGCAGGTCGCGAACAACACGGTCTACGGCCTGACCGGCGCGCTGTTCTCGAACGACCGCGAGCGCATCGAAATCGCTCGCCGCGAGTTCCATGTCGGCAACCTGTACTTCAACCGCAAATGCACCGGCGCGCTCGTCGGGATCCAGCCGTTCGGCGGATTCAATCTCACCGGTACCGACACGAAGACCGGTGGCCCGGACTACCTGCTTCAGTTCATGCAGATCAAGGCTGTCGCCGAGCGTCTGTAAGTTTGATGTCCCGGTCCGGCGTACGTCCATGCGCCGGGCCGGTTTTTTTCCGGACCTGAAAACTTAAATGAACATCATTGCGGACAGAATCGGGCAGATCGCGCCCGCGGAGACGATGGCGATGGCCGCGCGTGCAGCGGAGCTGCGCCGGGCCGGGCGGAACGTGATATCGCTGTCGCAGGGCGAGCCGGATTTTCCCACCCCCGAGAACATCCAGGAGGCGGCCATTCGGGCAATGCGCAGCGGCAAGACGCGCTATACCGAGGCGGCGGGCATCCCGGAGTTGCGCGAGGCAATTGCGGCGAAGCTCGCGAACGACAATGGCCTGATCTACCCGGTCGCGGGTATCAGCGTGTCGTCGGGCGCGAAACAGGCAATCTTCGCGGCGTTCTTTGCGTCGCTGAACGTCGGTGACGAAGTGATTGTGCCGACACCCTGCTGGGTGTCCTATCCCGAGATCGTGAAGATGTCGGGCGGTACGCCGGTTTGTGTCCCGTGCCCGGAAACCGCAGGCTTCAAGCTCACGGCGGCACAACTCGAAGCCGCCATTACGCCACGCACCAAGTGGTTGATGCTGAATTCGCCGTCCAATCCGACCGGTGCCGTGTATTCGCGCGACGAACTGACGTCGCTCGCCGACGTGCTGCGTCGGCACCCGCATGTCTGGGTGCTGTCGGACGACATCTACGAGAAGCTGATTTACATCGACGCCCCGTTCAGCAACATCCTGAACGTCGCCCCCGATCTGTACGAGCGCACGCTGCTCATCAACGGCGTGTCGAAGGTGTACGCGATGACAGGGTGGCGTATCGGCTACGCAGCAGGACCTGCGCAGCTCATCAACGCGATGAATCTCGTGCAGGGGCAGATCGTCACGAGCGCGACGTCCATCGCGCAATACGCATCGGTTGAAGCGCTCACCGGTAGTCAGGTGTTCGTCGAGACGTCGCTGCGCGCGTTCGATCGGCGACGCAGGCAGGTCGTTGAAGCGTTGCGTCGCATTCCCGGGCTGCAATGCCGCGAGCCGGAAGGGGCGTTCTATGCGTTCGTCGGCTGTCAGGATTTGATCGGGCGGCATACGTTGTCCGGCGCGCGTATCGGCAGCGACCAGGATTTCGTCCGGTACCTGCTGGACGATGCCAACGTTGCAGTCGTCTCCGGGACAGGGTTCCTGCTTTCTCCGTATTTCAGGCTGTCGTATGCCGCGTCCGTCGAGCAGCTGGAGGAAGCGCTCCAGCGTATCGAGGCGGCATGCGCGAAGCTGCTGGCCTGAATTCGATCTGACGCATCGAACCACGACGCATCACCAAGAGGCATGTCATGAGCGAAAGAATCGTCATTACCGGTGGCGGCGGTATCGGGTGTTCCATCGCCTACTTTCTGTCCCGGCAGGGCCGCACCGATCGCGAGATCTGGGTGATTGAACGCGATCCGACATACCGGATCGCATCGTCGGCGCTGTCGGCCAGCTCGATCCGTCAACAGTTCTCGACACCGTCCTGCATCCAGCTGTCGCGATTCGGCTACGAGTTCATGCGTTCGATCGAACGCGACAAGGCGCGATTCGGCGCAGGCGTCGATCTGACCGACTGCGGCTATCTGTTCGTTGGTACGTCCGGCCAGGCGCCCGCGCTGCGCAAGCGAACCGCGCTGGCGCGGTCGATGGGCGTCGCCATCGCCGAGCGATCGCCGCAGGAGCTGATTGCGCGCTATCCGTGGTTGAACGTCAGCGATCTCGCGTATGCGGCAGAGGGCTTGTCCGGGGAAGGCTGGTTCGACGGATACAGCCTGATGCAGTGGTATCGCAATCGGGCACGTGAGGCTGGCGTCCAGTTCGTCACAGGTGACGCGGCGGCATACCGTACGACGGGCAATCGCATCACGCATGTCGAATTGAGCGACGGCCGCCTGATTGCCGGGGATCAATTCGTGAATGCGGGTGGCGCGTGGTCGTCGAAGCTCGCGGGCACGGTTGGAATCGATCTGCCCATTCGACCACGCCGGCGTTGCGCATTTGTCGTGTCCTGCCCGACCGCGATACCGGATCTCCCGATCTTGATCGACACCTCGGGCATCTATCTGAGGCGCGAGCAAAATCACTATCTGTGCATCGTGTCGCCGTCGGCCGAGCATGATCTCGACGACTTGCCGCTCGACGTCAATTTCGCGGAGTTCGACGACATTATCTGGCCGACGCTCGCGGAACGAATCCCGGCTTTCGAAGCGCTACGTGTCGAACATGCGTGGGCCGGCTATTACGAATACAACGTGCTGGATCACAACGGCCTCATCGGTCAAAGCGGCCCGGAGAATTCGTTCGTCGCCGCGGGATTCAGTGGTCACGGAATGATGCACAGCCCGGGCGTCGGTCGCGGCATGGCGGAACTTCTGTCGTTCGGTGAGTACCGGACGATCGATCTGACTCCGCTGTCGGCCGATCGAATCAATACCGGAAATCTGGTAATCGAGGAGGCGGTTTACTGAGCGTGGCGAGGTCACGCTGGAAGCGCACGCGCCGGTCGCCGTGGTGGTGTCCGGCGCGTTCTCTTTGGGGCGGGCGATGTTGTTGCCGTCAGGCCGGGTGAAGACCACGTCCGCGGGCATCGCGATACTGCCGCGGGGTCAGGTGCGTGGCCAGCTTGAACTGGCGCGTAAACGCGCTATGGTCCGCGTAGCCGCAACTGGCTGCAATGTCGGTAATGCTGTGGTCGGTGGTTTCGAGCAGCTTGCATGCGTGATCGATGCGCATCTTCATCAGTAGCTGCTTCGGCGTCAGGTGGAATACTTCGCGCGTCAGGCGCTCGAGCGTGTCGACCGAGATCGACGCATGATCGGCCGCCTCCGTGATGAGGATGTTCTGACTCAGGTGCTGTTCCAGATAGGCAAGAAAGTCGA
The DNA here is from genome assembly GCF_017104825.1 of Burkholderia sp. Ac-20345. NCBI lineage: Bacteria > Pseudomonadati > Pseudomonadota > Betaproteobacteria > Burkholderiales > Burkholderiaceae > Burkholderia > Burkholderia sp. Ac-20345. Next base: position 27,420 of record NZ_JAAGPO010000129.1, read on the forward strand.
AAAGCCGCCGGTATCCGTGATGCCGCTCATCGGGGCGCGGCAGGTCACGGGAGACACCGATCATGCCGATGCCGCTCTCATTCTCGTCGATGATTGGAAACTTCGAACTGAGGCACCAGTATTTGTGCCCGATGCCGGTCGAGTACAGACGAAGCCGGTCAACGATCGGTGCCTTGTTTTCGATGACGGACAAGTCTTGTGCGACGGTGCTTGCGCCGGTCACGGGAAAGAGTTGATCTGCGGTCTTGCCGATGACGTCATCGCGTGCGAGGCCGCTTCGATCGATCAGCGTCTGGTTGACGGACAGATAGCGCGCATTGGCGTCCTTGACGTAATAGAGCACGTCGGGGAGGCAGTCGAAGACTCGCTCCAGCAGCTCCGGATGGCGATCCAACTGTCTGATCAGCGCGACGAGCATGTCTTTGTCGGTTTGGGACGGCATGCGGACTCTGGGCAATAAGGGAACCGGATGCCGATTGTACCGGGACGACAGGCGGCGTCCAGGAATGGAAAAAGGGCTCCGCGATGGGCGGAACCCTTCGTGCATGGCGATCTGCCGGCGTAAGCCCTTATTGGCTTGCGTGTGCGGCGGGCCCGAGCAGCGCCTCGCGGAAACGGCTGCGCAGATAAGGACCGTCGCGCGGCGGCAGGCACACCGGAGCCGGATCGGTGCTGACCTTGATGGTTGCGAGTACCGGGCCGTCACCGTTCAGGATGGCGTCGACGAAGTCGTCGAGTTGCACTTCTGTCGTGATCGTGCGTGCGTTTTCGATGCAGGCTGCCCGTGCCACAGCCGTGACGTCGACGCCCCGTCCGGCGTGTGCGGGCTGCATGCCGGTTTCGGCGTAGTGACCGTTGTCGATCACGACGATCGACAGATTGGACGGACGATCGACGCCGACGGTCGCCAGCGAGCCGAGGCCCATCATCATTTCGCCGTCGCCGACGAACACGACGACACGCCTGGACGGTTGCGCACGGGCGATGCCGAGCCCGAACGTCACGGCGCCGCCCATGGCACCCCAGAGATAGAAGTTTTGCGGCGTGTCGCCGGCGGCGGCAACGTCGAAGGTCGGGTTGCCGAGGCTGGTGACGGCCAGTACGCGATCCGCGCGATCGCGGAGGATGCGTTGAACGGCCGTCCGGCGGTTCAGGGGAATGGTCTGTTGCGTCATGTCGATGCTCACTTTTTGAAATTCTTCGTGCCGATCACGCGCTGGCCGATCAGTACGGCCACCATGCGCGACGTGTTGAACGCGAAATTCAGCGCCGCCTGGACTGTCGGGGCCACTTCGTCGGCATCGTCCGCGCGGTACACATGGACGCCGGCGGATTCCAGGGCTGCCTGTGTCGATTTGCCCATCGCGACCTGCCACGGGTTGAACTCGCCCCACTCACCGCGCATCGTGACGAGCATCAGGATCGGCATTCGGCACTCGTGCTGCAGCGACAGCATGTTGATGCAGTTGCCGACGCCGCTCGACTGCAGCAGCAGCACGCCGCGTTGCCCGCCGACCCAGGCGCCGCCCATCATGGCAACGCCTTCTTCTTCGGTGGTCAGGGATACGGCGTGAATGTCGGAATCGCCTTCGCAAAGCTCGATGAGGCGCTTGTGGCCGGCGTCGGGCACGTACGCAACCTGACGTACGTCGGAGGATTTGAAATGCTCGAAGATGGTATCGGGCCAGTTAGCTGACATGATGGGCTGGACGGTTGACGTCGAGAGTAGGGAAAGGGATATCGCGTGACCGGCATGCGCCGATGTGCACGGCGTTTGCGGATGAGACAAGCGTGCCGCAGCAATTTTCCGAACTCAATTTGCGATTGCGTAATGGGTGTTTAACCGCCGGTTAACGTGGGGAAGCGCCACGTCGGCCGGGCTTCGGGCCTATGTTGGAGCGACGAATTCGAGGGGTTTGAAGGCCCTGTTTCAGAATCTTGAATTCCAGCAGGATCGTTCGATATGCAAACTGATGTCCTGAACCTTTCGAGGACATGTGCATGAAAATCCTGGTGCCAGTGAAAAGAGTGGTCGATTACAACGTGAAGGTCCGCGTGAAGTCGGACAACACGGGTGTCGACATCGCGAACGTGAAGATGTCGATGAACCCGTTCGACGAAAT